>JBAUXQ010000340.1:0-2084 GCA_049584355.1 Roseiarcus sp.
GTCGCCGAGAACAAATGCGGCGTGCGCGTGAGGCGAGCGCACCACGCGCGCGGTCAGGGCCTCTGCCGGCCATTCGTCGGCGCCGAAGATTTCTGCGCCGGAGAGCTTGCGGACGCCGTCGAGGCGGGGAACGCGACGCCCGACCGCGGCCTCCGCAGGCAATTCCGCGACATCTCGGGCATCGAACAGGCGCGCGTCCTTCACAGCGTCGAGGATCGCGCGATAGCCCGTGCAGCGGCACAGTACGCCTGCGAGCGCGTTCTGGATCGTCTCTTCGTCGGGACGCGCCTCTCGCCGCAGGAGAGCGACGGCGGAGAGCAGAGCGGCAGGGGTGCAAACGCCGCACTGCGCGGCGCCATGGGCGTGAAAGGCGGCGCGAAGCTGCGCGACAATGACCTCGCTGTCGCTTAGGCCCTCGATCGTTTCGATCGCACGCCCGTCCGCCTGCCCGACCGAGGTCAGGCAGGCGCAAACCGGCTCGCCGTCGATGAGCACTGTGCAGGCGCCGCAATCGCCGGCGTCGCAGCCGACCTTGACGCCGGTCAGGCCGCATTGCTCGCGCAGCGCATGACTGAGGCGATCGAGCGGCGATCCGAAAATTCTGGCCGGCTCGCCGTTGAGCCTCAAGGAGGCGCTTGGCGCGCGTTCCAGCATCAAACGACGCCTCCCGATTTGCCGAGCGCACATGCGTCGATCGCGCGCCTGAGCAAAGTCAATGCGGCGTCGCGACGATAGTCCGCGGTGGCGCGGACATCGTCGATCGGCGACAGCCCAGCGAGGTCCTGCGCCTGGATCGACCGTCCGAGGCCGGGGCGCGCCGGCGCGCCGATCAATCGGCGCTCCGCTTCCCTGACCCGCTGGGCAACCACGGAGCAGGCGCCGATCGCGATCCGCGCGTCGCGGACAACACCCGCGACGACGTCGAGCGCGACGGCGACGATCACGATCGAAATCACCAGATAGCGTCGGGCTCCGAGCTTGAAGAAGGCCGATTGCATCGTCTCGGCGGGCAGGGGCGTCACAATTGCGGTCATCACCTCGTCCGGGGCCCGTAGGGTGCTTCGGGCGCCAGTGATGAAAGCATCAAGCGCAATGCGGCGCGTCCCGCGTCGAGAGGCAAGCTCCACTTCGGCGTCGAGGATCAGCAAAGGCGAGACGCCGTCGGCGGCCGGGGAGGCGTTGCACAGATTTCCAGCGATCGTGCCGCGGTTCTGGATCTGGGCGGCGCCGACGTCGCGGGCGGCGATCTTCAGCGCGTCGAAAGCTGGCGGCAGATCGGCCGCCACGATGTCGCTCCACGTCGTCGTCGCGCCGATGCGCAGGGACTCGCCCTGGAGGCGCACGCCGCGCAACGCCGCTATGTTGGTGACGTCGATGTAATTGCCCTGCAGCGGAGACTCGCCCGCTCCGGGAAAAATGTCGGTGGCTCCGGCCATGACTCGGGCATCGCCTTCGGCGAGCAATCCGAGAGCGTCGTTGAGGTCGGAAGGGCGAGCGTACATGCGAGCGGCTCACGCGTCGGATGTTTGTATGCAAATGATCGAGCCGAACCGGCGCCTTGTCAAGGACCTGTCCAGGTTCAGGAGATATGAGACGGCTGGGCCGGTTTGCGATCGGCGCGGAAAAACCGCAAGGCGGCCTGGGAAAGCCAGGAGCGGTTGATGGTCGTCGGCTCGCAGGCGCGTTCGATGATCAGGGACACATGGGGGCTGACTACCGCGGGAAGTTGGCATACCGTCGTCGCGACCCGTGGTTTTTTGTTTGCTGCGGTCGGAATATCGACAATGGAGAAAGTGTCGGCGAACGATCAAGGAAAGCCGTCGCCGTTCGCCGCCATGGCGCCTCCGCGCACGTGGAGACCCGTTGCGCCGGCGGCTGGAGCTGTTACGCGATCTACGCAACCCATTGAGCTGCCTAGAATTTCTCAATGAGGCCGACAACCAGGGGCTGATCGAGAAGTGGTAGGATCCGACCTCGGGTCCAGACGTCGACGACAAGGACGCGCTGTTGGGCAAGTGGGACAACCTGCTTCAAGGCCTCCGTCGGGCCGAGGCCGGCTATCTGATGACGGGCGCGACAGCGCT
>JBAUXQ010000341.1:0-1574 GCA_049584355.1 Roseiarcus sp.
CCGACGCTTCAGCCGGCGGAATGAGGGGCGCGAACCCATGAGCAGCTCCGGACCGCCGCACCGCGGCGGGTCGCTGTTCTCCGGGCATCAGCGCCTGGGGACAAAGCCGATCTATCTCGTCATCGGCATTCTTGTCATGGTCGCTATCGGCGCCGTGGTCGAGACCGCTCCGCTCTTCTATCTCAAAAGCACGCTCGAAGCCGTGCACGGCATGCGCCCATATACGCCGCTCGAGCTCGCGGGCCGCGACATCTACGTTCGCGAAGGCTGCGCGCGCTGCCACAGCCAGATGATCCGCGCCCTCCGCGACGAGGTCGAGCGTTACGGCCACTCTTCGCTCGCCGCCGAGTGCATGTACGACCATCCGCTCCAGTGGGGCTCCAAGCGCAACGGGCCGGATCTGGCGCGGGTCGGCGGCAAGCACACGGACGCCTGGCACGTCGCGCATCTGACCAACCCGCGCTCGGTCGCGCCGCAATCGATCATGCCGTCCTACGCTTTCCTGATGACGGCGCCGCTCGACGCGCGCGGGCTCGTCGCCGACATCCGGACGAACCGCCAGGCTGGCGTTCCCTACACCGACGACATGGTCGCGAATGCGATGGCCGACCTCAGGGCGCAGGCGAACCCCGATTCGCCCGAGGCGGCGGCGCTTCTCAAGCGCTATCCGAAGGCGGTCGTACGCAAGTTCAATCGTATGACGGCCGACATTACCGAGGGCGACGCGCTCGTGGCCTATCTGCAGATGCTGGGCGCGCTCGTGGACTTCAGCCTCTACGACGACAAAGCCAGCCTGCACTGACGCTTCGAGGGCCCCGTGACTACAACCTACGAATCGCTGGCTGAGTTCGCGCAATCGGCGGGCACGGTCTACTTTTTCTTGGTCTTCATCGGAACGCTCGTCTACGCGTTCTGGCCCAAGAATCGCGCGCGCTTTGCGGACGCGGCCCGCATGCCGCTGCGGGAGGATCGAGCGGCGGGCGCGAGTCGGCCGTCGATCGCTTCCTCGCGCGATGAACGGCCTCGCGCCGGCGGCGGCGGCGCGGACCTTGAGTCGGAAGCTCTTTTGCCCCTGTCGTCGGCATCGATTCGGGAAAGACCTGCCGTTTCCGTCGAGCTGACCGGGCGACACGTCGTCGCCATTCTCGGCCCTTTCTTCCTGGCGATATTCGCGGCCAATATCACGCTGATTTATTTCGCTCTCCGCACGCCGCACGGCTCGGAACTGGAAAACTTCTACGACGCCAGCCAGGCGTTCAACGCACAGATCGCCGAAGCGCGCGCGCAAGCCGAGCGCGGATGGAAAGTCGACGTGACAACCAGGGCCGAGGGCGAGGGCGAGCGGATCATGGCCGAATTCCGCAATCGCGACGGCGGGTCGATCCCCGACCTCGAGGTGACGGCCCGTTTCGAGCATCCGTTCGACCCCGCGCTCGACCGCGAGGCGATTCTCGCTTCCGACGGCCTCGACTACGAGGGCGTGGCGACGCCGGTCCGGCCGGGCCGCTGGCTATTGGTGCTCGAGGCGAGGCGCGGCCTCGAGCGGGTGTTCCGCAGCGAGAATAAAATCGTGG
>JBAUXQ010000342.1:0-2480 GCA_049584355.1 Roseiarcus sp.
TGGTCGAGAGCGTGGCCTTGAGCCGGGAGGAGCAGGGCGACGAGTTCCTGCTGATGGGCTTGAGGCTGAGCGAGGGGGTCGATCCGCGGGCGTTCGAAAAGCTGACTGGCCGCGACATCGATCCTGCCCGCGTCGCGAGCCTGATCGATGACGGGTTTCTCGAACGCGACGAGCGCGGGCGCATTCGCGTTACCGCAATGGGCGCGCCGCTGCTCGACACGGTGGTGGCCGACGTCGCGGCGTAACCGCGCGACTGTGCCCAGCGATTATTCGGCGCTCATTTCCGCGTCGTCCGTGAACTGATCAAGCTGCAGGTAACTCGCCGGGTCCGCCTTGCACCTTTCAAATTCAACGTCGCGCTCTTGACGCTGGAGGCCTTGAGCTTTCACGGCGTGATGGCATATCGCCCGCGCCTGCCGAGCCTCGCAATATCCGCCGCACCCGGCAAAAGACGGCCGCGCGCCGACCAGCCCAAAAACTAGCGCAATCGAAGCAACGACGATGGAGTGAGCTGCCCGTCCCCGTGAGTCTTTCCTAATCACTTTCGTCTCCTCTTCAAAAGACCGAGTTCTTAATTTTTAGACTAAACAGCCTGCTCGAACATTCAGGCCTTTTTTGGGGGCTGACCAGCTCCTTATATTAGACGTCGCGCGCCTCCGGCGGGTGAAGGGAGCAAATACCGGACCTTCGCCGAACTGCCTGGTTGCAATTCAACAGCGGCCGTTACAGCTCCTCTTCAAGCCCCGGAATCGCGCCGATTGAGACGGAAGTCGCAACCGCTGCTCATGTCGGCAGCTCTTTGCCAGCTTGCTCGCGGACGATGTATTCAGCGTACCAGCCCGGCCAATTCTCATCGCGCTGGCCGCTCCGCTTCTCGTGCTCGCCGTGTGCGGCCGCGGCACGTCGGAGTGCGATCGCGAGCTCGGTTGAGGAGGTGAATGTCGTGCTGCGCGTGTCCACCCGTCCGGGCAATCGCGCGGTGATTTCCTGGAGCAGCCAGCCGTTGCCGTCTGCATCGCTGAACGACGCAAACGAGCGATAACTGCGATGCTCGGGATCCGGCCCGCTGACTCTGAGCCGTCCGAACAAGTAGGGCTCGTCTACGCCGGTGTAAACGTTGCCGGCGCTGTGGAACGCCTCGCTAACCTCGACGCCGCGATTGAGCAACTCGGCGCGGGCGGCCTCGATGTCGGAGACGATCAGGTATAGGCCCTTGGCGGAGCCCGCCGCCGCCGGCGTCACGTTCTTGCCGAAGATGACCGAGCACCCCGAGCCGGGCGGCGTGAACTGGATCACGCGGAAGTCGTCGCCGGCGGCGAAGTCGGCGTCGAGCCTCCAACCCAAGCCGCCGTAAAAGCGCTTGGCGCGATCGACGTCCGAAACAGGGATGACCACGATTTCGAGCCTCATGTCGACCGCCTGCGCTCTCGGCGTCTCGATCGGAATTTTGCTGCCCGTTGAATCAGTGCTCATACCCAGCTCCTCAGGTTTGGGCTACTTGCGGGTGGCAACGCACCCTCGAAGCCGCAGCGCTCGCCCCTTTTTGAACATAGCGTGCCTGCTCCGTCTTCATCCCGCTCGGCTCGTAGGCGGTCATCAGGAGACAAGCTGCTGACCGCCGTCGACGTCGCCCCGTTGAGCGCCGTGGTGCTCATGATGTGAACGGCTAGAGCGGCGCCGTCAGCCGCTCCGACGACGCGCCAGATGGGCAGTTTCGCCCGGAGTTCATTGCCACTTGTCGAGGCCGTCGAGCAGGATTGCCGCCGAGAGACCGGTATCGCATCGCCGAAGGCAAGGCACAGTTACGATCTCGAATACCAGCTGCCCACGGCAGCGCGCTGATCCCCAACATCATTCTCAAGCGTCCCTTCCCGTTTACTTCTCAGCCGGGCTCTGCATCGGCGTCACGGCGACCTGCTCCTCCGCCGTGTACGGCGATCCATAATATGGGAAATCCTTGCGAATGCGCCCGTGGTCGGGAGCAAGTTCATCGACAATTGGCATGTTGGCCGCCAGCGCCAACATCACATCCAGCACATCGTCGCCCAGCGCGCGTCCGTTGAAGCTGGCCACCTCAAACGCGGCGGACGTTCCAAGCTCGTAAGGCAACGTGTTGGGACAAAGCCGTTCAGCAATCAGCTTGCCGTATTCACCAGGGTCCGCCGCCGAACCGGCATAGGTCGTCATCTTCTTCGCAAAATCCTCGATCGACTTCGCAAAGCGCTCTCGATCTTCAGACGGAACCGACGCATTGAATTGTTCTTTCACCTCTTGATCGCTCGGGTCGTTCAGGAAGAGATGCGTAACCATAGGCAGGCCCCAGCGCGAAACTTGTACCTCCGGCGCATGGCCAAAGAGGGAGATCGTCGCCCATGCGTTGATTTTTCCCTTCCCAATCAGTTCGCTCGGCACTTCCAGCACAATCGCCGTAACATTCCGCCTCGCAAAGGGATTCTGCTGATGCAGAAAGGCGTCCCCAT
>JBAUXQ010000343.1:0-1629 GCA_049584355.1 Roseiarcus sp.
TCGATGGCGTTGTCCTTGCGCCCTCGGCGTTCTCGATGACCTTCGCCGAGCTGCCCTCCATGACCGCGACACAGGAGTTTGTGGTTCCGAGGTCGATGCCGATTGCCTTGGCCATCACAATTCTCCATTACTTGCGCGCGCGGGGTCTTAAAGGGAATGTCGCATTCGAAAAGGCGGCGTCCGCTCCTTCATGTTGGGAACGGGCGCCTGGCGCGTCCCAGCATCTCTGCGTTCACGCGGCCTCTTTGACCTCGATCTTCTTCGTCTCGGTCGGCGCAGGCTTTGGAATAGCGATCTTGAGGACGCCGTTTGACATTGTCGCCTGAACCGTCGACGGATCCGCTGCCGAGGGCAGTTCGAGCACACGGTAGAACACGCCGTAGCTTCGTTCGGTCATGTGAACATTCTTGTCCTTCTGCTCTGCCTCGACCTTCTTCTCAGCGCGGATCGTAAGGAGATTTCGGTCGAGGGAAATGTCGACGTCCTTCCGCTCGAGTCCCGGCAGTTCAGCGGAAATCTCGATTTCCTTATCGGATTCGGTAACCTCTATTCGAGGCGCGAGCATAGTCGCGCCGTTGGACGGAACGGCCAACGCGCGAGCAAAGTCGAAAAAGAGCCCGTCAACTTCCCGCCTTAGGGCGTCGAAGGGATAGAGGTCCGCCGGCGCGAGAGTCGAACGCGGTCGGAATGGAACAAGCGACTTCAGGTCCATAGCTGTCTCCCAATGCCTCATTAATCGGGCGCGACTTCATGTTCGACTTTAGGGCCATCGCCCGTCTCCCACTTCAGCCGGCCTTACGCGAACTCTAATCCGCGCCCCAGATCAGGCCATGATAATCGTCAATTTCAGGAGCCATTTTGCCGCTGGCGCCATCCTTCGATGACCGTGCGCCACCCGCCCGCCGTCGATCTCGTCGATCGACCGGGTCAGATTGAGCTCAGCGATTGTAGAGGAACACAGGCAGCTTCCGCAGCGCCGCGAGACTGGCGCCGGGCAACACGATCTTGTCCGAAGAATCATCGAGCTTGAGGCTCTTGAACGGCACGGCGACCAATTCGCCACCGAGGCCGACGAAGTCGCCAACGCTCAAGACAACAAAGACCGGCCCGTTGTCGCGGCCGAAAATGAAGTCGTCGATGTGGCCGATGATTTCGCCCTTGTCATTGACGACCGGCTTCAGCTTGAGTTCGTCGGCGCGGTAGCCCTTGGCGACTTCCTTGGCGTCGGGTGCGACCAGGGCGACTTCCTGGGCCGAAGCGGCGGCGGGCGCCAGCGCCAAGAGCACGCCCGCCAGGGCCAGGGCCGAATGGCGATTGAACCGCATGTGTCTCATAACGTGAGCCTCTTCTCTTGGCGACACCGGGACGCCAAGCCTTATGCGCGTCCCGAGACTTCGTCGCCGACGATACCGGCTAGGGGCAGGTCGCTCAGGCGCTTGTCGAGAGCAATCTCGTGGACGCGAACCGCCTCGGCGCCGCCATCGCGCATGATCTGCTCCGCTTGCCTTTCTGCTTCCTCCGTCCGCACCCGCACCCAAACAACGAGACCGCCCTCTATGATCATGGTCTCGATCAGCTTCGCCCGGTCTCTTCCGAGATGCCGCGCGGCGAGGGCGCCCAGGCCCCCGC
>JBAUXQ010000344.1:0-3227 GCA_049584355.1 Roseiarcus sp.
GGCCGCGCCGTCGATCGGGAACAGCGACGGCGCCGCGGCACCAAGCGGCGGAATGATGCAGAGTTCCATCTCGTTGCGCGACAGCAGGCGCCCGGCGCCGTCACGCGCCTCGAGTTCGAGCGGGACAATGTCGATCGCGTCCACGGCCCCGGCGGTCAGCGAAATCGTTGTCGGCTCGGGTCCAAGCGCGGCCACGCCGCTCTCGTCCGCGAAGCGCCAGGCGACCCTTGCGCCCTCGGGCGTCTCGGCGGCGCCCGCGAGGCGAACCGAAACGTCGAAGCGCTCGCCTGCGCGAACCGCCGTGCGCGGCGCCTGCGCGATGATGAGCCATGGGCCCTGAATGTTGGCCAAATGCTCGGCGAACGCGCGCGGGTGGTTCTGAACGTCCATCAGGCCGTTCGACTCCCACTGCACGTCGTTGAGCTCGGTGATGACATAGCCGGAGATCGGGCGCTCCCAGCGCAGCGTCTCGATCTGGCGCTTGAGCGCGCGATACTGGAGGTCCTGCGCCGCGCTGACGAAGCCGTCGAGCTCGCCGAAGATCGGCGCGAGCCCGGCGTCGCGAAAGCGAGTCTCGATCCCGTGCGGGTAGGCGCTGCCAAGGTTCCAGTCGTGCCCGCTTTCGAACCACCACGGCTCGCTGCCGTCGGCCTCGAGGATCTCGCGCGGATGGGGCAGCCCCCACACGCCGAACTCCGAGCAGATCAGCGGCTCGTCGCCGCGCCGCTCAGCATCGCCATGCGGCGAGAAGGTCCAAACCGCGCGGGCGGCGAAGGCGCGCGCGGTCGCGGCGCAAGCCTCGTTCTGGTGCGGGAAGCCGTTGTACCAATGGAAGTCCTCGATGTCGGTCTTGAGGTGATAATTGCGCGGGAAGCACGGCGAGTTGTCGACGAGCAGGCTGTCGGGAATGAGCGCCTTTGCCGCATCGAACGTCTCGATCAACCAGCGCCGGTCGTCCGGATTGTCGTCGAGATCGATTCCCCATCCCTCGTTGAAGAGCGTCCAGATTGAGATCGAGGGATGGTGGCCGTGGTTCGCGACCGAGGTCCGGAACACCCGCTGCAGCGCTTCGCGCGTCACGGGAGCGAGGAATTGCATGTAGGGCATGTCGAGCCAGACGATGAGCCCGAGCCGGTCGGCGAGTTCGAAATAGAGCCGGTCCGGAATCTTGACATGGCAGCGCAGCGTGTTGAGCCCCATCGCCTTGGCGCGGACGAAGCGCTGCTCGAGGAACTCGGCGCTCGGAGCGCGGCACTCCTCCCCGGGATGCCAGTCCTGATCGAGGGCCCCGAACATATAGAAAGGCTCGCCGTTCAGAAGGAGGCGTCCGCCTCTGGCCTCGAACCGCCGGAACCCGATCCGTCGTTCGGCGCTGTCGACGACGCGCCCGTCATGGACGAGCTCGACCGTGAGATCGTAAAGCTTGGGCCTATCGGGCGACCACGGGTCGGGATTGGCGACCTCGAGCCTCGCTTCGAACTCGGCGGAGCGCAGCGGGACGTCGTGCCGCGCCACGGCCTGGCCCGAGCGGGAGAGCGTGATCCGCACCACCCCCTTGGGCGCCTGGGAAAGCATTCCTTTCACGACGACCGTCCCTCGCGCGAGGTCGTAGGCGCATCGAACCGAAAGTTCGCTCAGGTGAACCGGATCGCGCGCCTCGATTCGCGCCGTCTTCCAGATTCCGCCCTGGACCCCATACCAGTCCTGCTTTCCGGCCAGCGACTGGCTGAATCGGCCGCCGTTGCGGTCGTCGGGGACGCGCGCGTCGACGCCGAGCGCGAACGAGGTCTTGCCGTCGAGCGCATCGGTCAGGTCGACCTCGATCGGAGTCCAGCCGTCGCCATGAACCGCAAGCGCAACCTCGTCGACGAGGATTACCGATTCGTGGAACACGCCCTCCATGACGAGAACGATGCTTTTCCCCCTCCAACCCGGCGGGATTTGAACGCCGCGCCGGTATCGCCCCGTCCCGTGCGCGTTGCGCAGCGCCGGAAACTGAGCCTGCCAGATCCCCGGCGAGCGGATCGTATGGCCCTCGCCGAGCCGCGCCGTCGGACCTTCGAATTCGAAATCCCAGACGCCGTCCAGGGTCAGCGTCGCCCGGCGTCCGGCGGCATCAGCGCGCATGAGAGGCTCCGACAAGGCCTGGAAGGCGACCGGCGGGCGGATTATCCAAATATCCGAAAAGCTGATACAAAACCCGCAAGGCTGGGCAGGACCGAGAATGTCGCGCAATTTCCTGGTGATCGATCCCGCCGAGCGGCCGGACGTGGTTCGCGGACTGGCTTCGCTCGCCCGGGCGCGAATATTGCGCCTGTTGCATCGGCGCCCCGGCGTCAACGTCAATGACATTGCCGAGGCGCTCAACCTGCCTCAATCGACCGTCTCGTCCAACCTGCAAATCCTCGAAAGCGCCGGACTCATTCGGACGGAAACGCAGAAGGGGCGGAAAGGCAATCAAAAGCTCTGCTTCTCCGCCTTCGACGAGGTGCTGGTGATGTTCCGTGACGACGTCGGCGGCGTCGACGCCAACGCCATCGAAGTCGCGATGCCGATCGGGCTCTATACGAGCTGCGAGGTGAGCGCCCCTTGCGGCCTGTGCTCGCCGCAGGGAATCATCGGGCTCCTTGACGTGCCGGGGACCTTCCTCGACCCGGACCGGATGAACGGGGGCCTCATGTGGTTCACGCGCGGCTTCGTCGAATATCAGTTCCCCAACAACGCCCGGCTGGTCGGCAGGGCGGTCACCGCGCTCGAATTCTCGCTCGAGCTCTCCTCCGAGGTGCCCGGAACCGCGTCCGACTGGCCGTCCGACATCACGGTCGCGGTCAACGGCAGGGAGCTCGGCGTCTGGACCAGCCCGGGCGATTTCGGCGATCAGCGGGGGCTCTACACGCCCGACTGGTGGAAGCTCAAGGGCAGCCAGTACGGCATGCTCAAGAGCTGGCGGGTGACGCCGGACGGCGCGTTCGTCGATGGCGTAAGGATCTCGTCGCTGACGCCCAAGGACCTCGACATTTCCGCCCACCACTCGATTCGGCTCAGGATCGAGGTCAAGCCGGACGCGCGCCATCCCGGCGGCGTCAACATCTTCGGCCGAGGGTTCGGCAATTACGATCAGGACATCGTGCTCCGGCTCACGACCGAGGCCTGAGCGCTCCGCGCACGTCGTCGCCGGCGCCGAGGTCAGAGCGTCGCCCCCGTCGCCCCGAAGAGACGCGCGTGGC
>JBAUXQ010000345.1:0-2264 GCA_049584355.1 Roseiarcus sp.
ACGCAATCCGGGACATCGTTGCAAGCGACAGCCTGCAGCTGCGCTATCTCGTCGGCCCGGGCGCCGACCTTTGGATCAAGGCGCGCGCCGACAAGACGGACGAGCAGGTGGTTCTGGAGGGAAACGAGAGCGACGCCGAATTCGCCGAACGGATGAAACGCGAACTCGGGATCGACGTTAAACTGTAAGGGGCGCAATGCGGACTGCGCCACCTCCCGCCGCGCCACCTGGGCGTAACCTGAAGCGGACGGGTGAAAGACGCCGACAAAAGAGAGGGGCGGCCGAAGGCTGGGTCCGCGGACCGCCGGACGCCCCGGCCCCTCAGGTCGCCGAAATTGCGGCCAGCAAAGCCGAGCAGCATCATCGCCCAGGTCGCCGGCTCGGAGCGGTAGATTGGACATTGTGATCGAGCCGCGCTCGACTTGAGCGCGTCGCCTCTTCGGATCAGGCGGCCGAAGCGACGGCCCGAGCGCGACGATAGCCGGCGAAGCCAAGGCCGGCGAACCCGACCAGCATCATTGCCCAGGTCGCGGGTTCGGGAACGCCCGGCGTTCCGATTGCACCGAAATTGGCGGAATTCGGATATGAATACGCGCCGAATTCTGGCCCCGGGCCAACGAAGAAGTCGCTTCCCACTGTAGCGGGCGTCAAAGTCCACTCCGAGGGGATGGTATCAATGTCGAAACCTGGATTCGCGACCAGATTCGGCCCATCGGCCACCGCGACCGATACGTCATCCAACTCATACCAAGACGGAACGTTACGACCAAAGAATGCGAGGGTGGTCGACGAAGAAGTCGCGGTCACCGTGACCGTTTCTAGCGTATATCCAAATGCTATGGCGTTAACGAGAGAGAAAACGGTGCTGCCGCCGAACTGGACCGAGAAGTCATTCTGGCCATCGTTGCCGGTCTGAGCGAGTTCGAAGCTGAGCGTATACGTCTGCCCAGCCGTAGTGGCCAAGACTTGGCTGAGCTCGTCCTCGTACGTGCTCGCACGAGCCGATCCACTCGCCGCAAGCGAAAAAATCGCCAGAGCGGCTCCGGACGTTGCAAGGACTCTCGTCGTCATGTCGATCCCCCGTCAGAAACGCTCTGGTAGGCGAACGCCCGTCCCCCTACCCTCTGCGCGGATTTGGTATATGCAGACTCGGATCCCTAACGTCAACGGAAAACAGGTATTTTTCCTGTAACACTCGCCAGGTTGTCGCTAAGGCAGGCGGAGTTTCGATCCTGGCTTGCTTTCGCGAGCAATCGATCGGCTTCAGCGATACAACTCCGCGCGCGAATCGCATCCGCTCTGGTTTCTTACTCTCCGAACACCCGCGCGAAAATCGCATCCACCTGTTTCAGGTGATACCCCAGGTCGAACTGCGCCTCGAGCTCCTTCACGCGCAGGACTTTGGCGGCATCCTTGTCGGCCTTCAATAGCGCAAGGAACTCGCCTTCGCCGCGCCAGGCGCGCATCGCGTTGCGCTGGACGATGGAATAGGCGTCCTCGCGCGAGACGCCCGCCTGGGTCAACGCCAGCAGCACCCGCTGCGAATGGATGAGGCCGCCGAGCTTATCGAGGTTCCTCCGCATGTTTTCGGGATAGACGATGAGCTTGTCGATCACCCCGGCAAGCCGCGCCAGGGCGAAATCGAGGGTGATGGTCGCGTCGGGGCCGATCATCCGCTCGACCGAGGAATGCGAGATGTCGCGCTCGTGCCAGAGCGCCACGTCCTCGAGCGCCGGGATCACCGCCGAGCGCACCACGCGGGCGAGGCCGGTGAGATTTTCGGCTAGCACGGGATTGCGCTTATGGGGCATCGCCGACGAGCCCTTCTGGCCCTCGGCGAAGAATTCCTCGGCCTCCATCACTTCGGTGCGCTGCAGGTGGCGGATCTCGGTCGCCAGCCGCTCGACCGACGAAGCGACGACGGCGAGGGCGGCGAAGAATGCGGCGTGCCGGTCGCGCGGGATCACCTGGGTCGAGATCGGCTCGACTTTCAAGCCGAGCTTCGCCGCCACATGAGCTTCGACCCGCGGGTCGATGTTGGCGAAGGTGCCGACGGCGCCGGAGATCGCCGCGGTCGAAATCTCCTCGCGCGCCGCGACGAGCCGCGCCCGGGCGCGCTGAAACTCGGCATAGGCCGAAGCGAGCTTGAGGCCGAAGGTGGTCGGCTCGGCGTGGACGCCATGCGAGCGGCCGATGGTCGGGGTCAGCTTATGCTCGAAGGCGCGGCGCTTGAGGGCGGCGAGCAGCGCGTCGACGTCGGCGAT
>JBAUXQ010000346.1:0-5078 GCA_049584355.1 Roseiarcus sp.
CTCCGGCGCGTTGCGCGTTCCCCATGAACGCAGCCGCTGGAACACGATGTACAGAAGCGGGATCACGAACACGCCGAGCGCGGTCGCCGCGATCATGCCGCCAAACACCGCCGTGCCGACGCCGCGCCGCGTCAGCATGGCGACGCCGGTCGCGAAGACGAGCGGCGCAAGGCCCAGCACGAAGGCCAGGCTCGTCATCATGACCGGCCGGATGCGCATGTGCGCGCCGGCGATCGCCGCCTGCTCGACCGAGGCGCCGCGCGCGTGCTGATCCATGGCGAATTCGACGATCAGAATCGCATTCTTGCTGGCGAGCGCGATGAGAACGACGATGCCGATCTGGGCGAAGAGATCGCCGCTGAGGCCGCTGAGCCATAGCGCGACCATCGCGCCCAAGAGGCCGATCGCGATCGAGAACAGCACCGCCAGCGGCATGGCGAGGCTCTCATAGAGCGCGACCAGGAAAAGATAGGCGAAGGCGACGGCAATGCCGAGAATGGTAAGGGTCTGTCCTGCCGCCTGCTGCTCCTGCAGCGCGGTCCCGGTCCATTCGAAAGTGTAGCCGGGAGGCAGCACTTTCTGCGACGCCCGCTCCATCGCGGCCAGCGCCTCGCCCGAGCTATGACCCGGCGCCGCCGCGCCGTTGATGTTGACGGCGCGGAGGTTGTTGTAGCGGGTGATCAGCTGCGGACCGACGACGAGATTGGCGGTCATCAGCGCGCGCAGCGGAATCATGTCGCCCTTGGCGTTCGCCACATTGACGCGATAGATGTCGTCGAAGCGGCTCCGATCGCTGGCGTCGGCCTGGACGTTGACCTGCCAGACCCGACCATAGGCGTTGAACTGGTTGATGAAATAACCGCCCATCGTCGCCTGCAGGGCCTGGAAGATGTCGCTGACCGCGACGCCGAGGATCTGCGCCTTGTTGCGGTCGATATCGAGATAGACCTGGGGCGAGTTGGCGCTATAGGTGCTGAATACGTTCGCGAGCTCCGGCTGCTGATTGGCGTCGACGACGAGCGCCCGCATGGTCGCCGCGAGATCTGCCGGGCTCTGGCCGCCAACGGATTCGAGCTCGTATTGGAAGCCGCCGGTCGAGCCAAGCCCGATGATGGGCGGAGCATTGTAAAGCAGGATGCTCGCTCCCGGGACGCCCTCCGTCTCCGCCTTGATTTTGGCGATCAGGGCGTTGACCGATTGAGAGGGGTCGGTGCGCTCGTCGAACGGAGCGAGGCGTATGACGAGGAACGCGGCGTTGGAAAGCGCCACGCTGTTGAGCTGGCTGAAGCCGATGATCGAGGTCAGGGCCGCGACGCCTTTCTCCGCCCGGATGATCTTCTCAACCTCGCTCGTCAGCGCGTCGGTGCGATTGACCGACGCTCCGGGCGGCAGATCGATCTCGGCGTAGAAGAAGCCCTGGTCCTCCTCGGGCAGAAATCCGCTTGGGATCAAGCGGAAGAGCGCGAAGGCCGCCGCGCCGGCGATCGCGACGGCGAGCAGGCTGAGCGCCGCGAACCCCACCATGCGCCTCACAATGCTCGCATAGCCGCTCTGCACGCGATCGATGACGCCAAGGAGCCGGGCCATCAGACCGCGGCGGCCGCCAGGACGCAACAGCAGCGCGCACAACGCGGGACTCAAGGTCAGCGCGTTGATCGCCGAAATGATCACCGCGGCGGACACTGCGACCGCGAACTGACGATAAAGAGCGCCGGTGATGCCGGGAATGAAGCCGACCGGAACGAACACCGACAGCAGGACCAGGCTGATGGCGATGATCGGCCCGGTGATCTCGCGCATCGCCTTGCGCGCCGCCTCCGCCGCGGGCAGCCCCTCTTCCTCCATGATCCGCTGCACGTTCTCGACCACCACGATGGCGTCGTCGACCACGATGCCGATCGCGAGCACGAGCGCGAGCAGGGTGATGGTGTTGGCGGAATAGCCGACTGCGAACAGCACGGCGAAGGCGCCGATGAGCGACACCGGCACGGCGATGAGCGGCACCAGGGTCGCGCGCCAGCTGCCGAGGAACAGAAACACCACCAGGACGACCAGGACGAAGGCTTCGGCCAGTGTCCGCAGCACTTCGACGATGGTCGCCTTGATGAAGGTCGTGCTGTCGAGAACGACCTGATGCCGCATGTCGGCCGGATAGCGCTGCGCCAGCCGGTCCAGCGCGGCGCTGACCGCATCCGCGGTCGCAACGGCGTTGGCGCCGGGAGCGAGAAAGATCGCGAGCGAGGCCGCGGGGGCGCCGTTGAAGCGGCTGAAGGTGTCGGACGATTGCGCTCCGAGCTCCACCCGCGCCACATCTTTCACCCGCACCAGCGACCCGCCGGGATTGGCGCGCACGACAATGTTCTCGAACTCTTTCGTGGTGGTGAGGCGCCCGAGCGTATCGAGCGGCAATTGCCGCTGCTGCTCCGGTCCGGAGGGCTGAGCGCCGATCCGTCCCAACGCGGCCTGGGTGTTCTGCTGCTGCACGGCTTTGATCACGTCGCCCGGGACCATCGAGAAGCCGGTCAACCGGTCGGTGTCGAGCCAGATCCGCATGCTGTAGCTGAGGTTCGCGAACAACTGAGCCTGGCCGACGCCGGGCACGCGCGCGATCGTGTCGAGAACGTTGATGGTCACGTAATTGTTGAGGAAGAGCGAGTCGAGGGTTTGGTTCGGCGAGTAGAATTCGATCACCTGAAGTATCGCCGATGAGCGCTGGCGGATGGTCAGTCCCTGCGCATCGACTTCCGCCGGCAATTGGGCCTGCGCGAGATTGACCCGGTTCTGGACATTGACCGCGTCGATGTTCGGATCGCTGCCGACGGCGAAGCTGACGGTCAGCGTGTAGCTGCCGTCATTGCCGCTGGTCGAAGCCATGTAGATCGCCTTGTCGACGCCATTGACCTGCGCCTCGATCGGCTCGGCGACGCTCGATTCGACGGTGGTCGCGCTCGCGCCGGGAAAGGTCGTCGTGACCGTGACCTGAGGGGGGACGATATCCGGATATTGCGCGACTGGAATTCGGGTGAGCGCGATGAGGCCGGCGAGCACCATCACGACCGAGACGACGAACGCCAGGCGGGGCCTGGCGATGAAAATATCGGAGATCACGGCGTCGATTGCACGACCGGCGTCGGCGTCACCGCCTCGCCCGGCCGCACCTTCTGAATGCCCTCCACGATCACGAGTTCGCCGGGCTTGAGCCCGTCCGAGACCGTTATGTCGGCGCCCTGGACGGGCCCGAGCTTCACCCGCCGCTGCTCAACCTTGTCGTCCGGGGCGACGACAAGCACATAAGACCCGGACTGATCGACCTGCAGCGCCGCCTGAGGGATGACCAGCGTCTGTGTCGGCTCGCCGGCCTCGACCGTCACGTTGATGATCTGGCCGGCGACCAGCCAACTGTCGGGGTTGGGGAATATTGCGCGTATCGTCAAAGTGTCGGCGGCCTGATTGGCCTGGATGTCGAGAAAATCGACCGCGCCGGGGTGAGGATATTCCTGCCCGTTGGGCAGGATCGCGCGGACGACGGCGTTGACGCTCGCGCCGGGCGTCTTGGCGGTTCGCTGCCGATAGTCGAGCACCTGCGCCGTGGTCGCCGGAAACAGGACGTAGATCGGATCCTGGCTGACGATGGTCGCAAGCGTGCCGGTCGCCTGGTTGACGAAATTGCCGACCGACACATTGGCCATGCCGATGCGTCCGTCGATCGGGGCCTTGATGTTGGTGAAAGCGAAATTGATGTTGGCCTGCTCGAAGGCAGCCTCGGCGGAGCGGACGGCCGCTGCGGCGGTGGCCTGGTTGGCGATGTTCTGATCGACCGTCGCCTGCGGAGTGGCGTTGGTCTTGACGAGCTCCTGGGACCGTTGCAGCGCCAGCGCCGCGTTCCGCTCCGTCGCCTGCGCGCTGGTGAGCGAGGCATGCGCCTGGTCGACCGCCGCCTGATAGGTGTCCTGCTCGATGACGAACAGGGGATCGCCGGTTTTAACCTCCTGCCCTTCGGTAAAGGTCCGCTTTTGCAGGAAGCCCTCGACGCGCGACACCAGATTGACCGTGTTGACCGCCTGGACACGGCCAACGAAAGTTCCGGCGGGCGTCACGCTCTTGAGGGCCGCGGCGGCGACCGTCACCGCGGGAACAGACGCCGCGGCGGGCGCCTGGTCCGCGTTCTGCGAGCGTCCGCAGCCGCAAAGCGTGGCGCAGAAAATGATGATCGTGGCAACAATTCCCCCGCCGGGCGGCCGTCGGATCATCGAAATCCCCGTCGGAATTCGCTGAAAGCCGCGAGCTCCTTGGGGCGCTTCGAGCGGCCGCGCAGCGTCCCACGGGCGGGAAAACCGTGTCAATGGCCGCGGATGTGTTCGGCGCCTCAGCCAAAACCCACGCCGGCCGCGCCGGGCTTGAGGCGGATCAGGCGCGAATCCTCGACCGCCGCCTGCCGGTGCTTGACCGCCTCGCGATAGACGGGGTCGCGGATCATGGCGACGAAGGCGGCGACGCTCGGATATTCGGCAATGAATGCGAGATCCCAGCGCTCCTCGGCCGGCCCGATCAGCATGAGCTCGAACCGGCCGCGCCAGACAACCCTCCCGCCGAGCCGGGAAAAGACCGGCAGGCTCTCACGCCCGTAGGCCTCGTAAGCCTCGGCCCCGGTCGCCTCGCGTCCATCCGGATAGGCCGCGTGAGCGCGCAGCCGGACCAGGTTGAGCATATGAATCGGCCCCGGCCGGTCGTCGGCGCGAAAGGCGGCGAAAGTTTCCCTGGTCGGATCGATGTGGCCGGTCATGCGCGCTTCTCGGCTTCAAGGCTTTCCGCCGGCTAACCGGCGCCGCTCCGAGCTATACCGGACTTTGACGCCAAACCGGAGCCACCGCCGAGAGGTCAGGGCGTGGCGGTGGTTTGCGAATCGGCGACGAGCGCGCGCGAGGTCGCCGAAACGCTGACGTGGAACACGCCATAGCCGAGCGCGGAGCCGAAATTGCTCGGCGCGACGCCGTCATAGCCGACCGTCGCGGTCACCACGGCGTCGGTGCTGGTCGCCGCCACCGACAGCGTTCCACTCGCCCCGCGCGGGGCGTTGC
>JBAUXQ010000347.1:0-5068 GCA_049584355.1 Roseiarcus sp.
GGGCGAGCCCATGATAGCGGTCGAGCGCGGCGACGATCCGGAGCAGCGGCGCGACCGCCTTCATATCGCCCTTGTCGAGCCGGCCGTCGGCCACCCTCAGCGCCTTGTTGAGCCGCGCGATCTGCAGCCGGGCGTAGCGCTCGGGCGCGTCGAGGCGCCGCTCGGCGATCGCCCGGTCGAGCTCGCGCCGCACCGTAGCCACGCTGATCTCGAGCGTCGCGGCGATCACCTCCAGGTCATAGCCCGACGCGACCATTTCGAAGACGCTTTCGCGCTGCGCCAGCCGGTCTTTGCGCCGTGTCCGGCGCTCAGCGCGCAAGCTGGCGCGCGCGGACGGGGAATCGGGGTCATCGGTCATGGGGCGTCTCCTTCGCGGTGAAATTCACAGGATACCCGAAGAGACTAGCATAGCTTCTGGAATTTAGAAATAATTTGCTCGAGAATTCTTGAAGCCATTGAAATATCGGAGCGATTGGAATGCGAGACAATATCCCTACGAGCCGCAGCTCGCGGCAGGTTGCGCCGCGCGCACTGGCGCCCTATCGCAGTGCAGCATCTCCGCTCAGCGCTGCGAGGCCACATGGACCCGCTCATCGAAGGCTATCGCCGCTTTCGCGCCGACGTGTGGCCGGCCGAGCGGGCGCGCTACGAGGCGTTGGCGAATTGGGGGCAGAGCCCGGAGGCGATGGTCATCGCCTGCTCGGATTCGCGCGTCGATCCGCAAACGGTGTTCAGCGCCGTTCCCGGGGAATTGTTCGTCGTGCGCAACGTCGCGGCGCTCGTGCCGCGCTATAGCCCCGACCCCGGTCATCACGGCACCAGCGCGGCGCTCGAATTTGGCGTCAAGGTGCTGAAGGTCGCGCGTCTGGTCGTGCTCGGGCACGGGCAGTGCGGCGGGGTCAAGGCGATGGCCTACGGCGCGCCGCCGCAAGCGCACGACTTCATCGCCTCGTGGGTCGAGATCGGCAAACCCGCGGTTCTGGCGGCGGGCGACAAGCCGGAGGGGAGGCTCGAGCGGATCGAGGCCGAGGTGGTGCGGCTGTCGCTAGCGAACCTCATGACCTTTCCGTGGATCGCCCAGGCGGTCGCCGCCAATCGGCTTGCCCTGCAGGGCTATTGGTTCGACGTCCACACCGGCGTGCTCGCGACCGTCGGGCCGGACGGGCTCGAGCCGGTGGAGTGAGCCTCCAAGGCCCTCCCTAACGCTAACCCGGCAGGAGATCGTCCAAAGCGGCCCGCAGCGACGGCAAATCATCTTGCGCGGTGTGCCAGACGCGAGCGCGGTCGATCAACGCGTAACTATGGATCAGGATGTTGCGGAAGGCTACAATCTGGCGAAGATCCGGAATCTTGGCCGCAAGCGCTGCGTCGAGTCGGGCGAGTTGACCAAGAGCCTCGCCGAGAATCTCAAATTGGCGCTCCACCGGCCGAGCGCAGGACGAGATCGTTGTCGAAATCAGCGAAGCTTTTGCCCGCCGTCAGTCGGCGATGGCTCGGGCCGCCTCGCGCGCGTCCCAGATGAGACTTTTGGGGTCACGCCTCAAAGATCCGCTCGCGCGAGCGCTCGATGCTCTCTTTGAAGTAGGGATTGCGAATCGCGCTCGGCTCAACAAGGTCGACCCTACGACCGAATAGCGCCTCGAGCGACTCTTTGAACCCAAAATAGGTCTTGAACGCCCGGGGCGCTCCGCGCTCGAACTCGACAAGGAAATCGAGATCGCTGCGCGCCGGATCGAAATCATCGCCCGCCGCCGAGCCAAAAAGCTCGAGGCGGCGCACGTGGAACCGGCGGCACAATTCCCGCAGTTCCTCTCGATGCGATGAGATCTCGGCGATCATCGGACGCTCCCAGGCCGCATCACGTATAGCACGGGCGGAACGGGTCGCTCGCGCCCTCCTTCCCGACCACCCCGGGCGGGAGAATGGGTCACTCGCCTTTGCCGCCGCTGAACAAGAACGGCGCGACGTCAGAGACACCGGGGGCTTTGTCGACCGAAAAGGGCGCCGGGCGGCAGACGGCGAGGGCGGACAGTCCGACCCGCGCCGTGAGCAGGCCGTTGAGCACGCCTTCGCCCATGCGAGCGGAAATGCGCGAGGCGATCCCGTGGCCGACCAGCTGTTGCAGCAGGCTGTCGCCGACCGCCATGCCGCCGGTGATGGCGATATGGGCGCCGATCGAGCGCGCGAGCTTGATGAGGCCGAGGAGGCCGGGCCGGCCGCCGTAGATTTCGGCGATCCGCCTCACCAGGCGCACGATCTGGGCGACGACGAACACGACGTCGAGCACCGCGCGCGGGCTGATCGCGGTCACCAGCGACACGCGCTTGGCGGCGGCGGCGATTTCGCCTTGCGCCTTGTCGTCGAGCGGCCGCAGCAGCGCGCGCTCGGCGACGTCGATGAGATCGCGTCCGTCGATGATCGCCCGCGTCGCATCCTCGACCTCAGCTCGTGCATGCGCCGTCTCGGGCCGGTCGCGATAGAGGGCGATGAGCTGGCCCACAAGGCGGCGCGCGGCGACGCGATCGTCGGCCGCGCGGGCGCGAGCGAAGGCGACGTGCATCTCGGCGATCCGCGTCTGACGCGCAACCGCGATGATCTCGCGCGCCGCGACGCCGATGAGGCCGACCAGGAACACCAGGCCGAAGACGACCCCGATGATTCCGAGCGACTCCGCCTTGGCGAACAGGCCTTCGATGAGGTTCGTCGCCCACAATCCGAGCGCGAGCGAGACGAGACCGCCAAGTCCGGTCCAGGCGAGGCGCGCCAGGGTGAAGCGCGAGCGGGCGATGAGGCCCGATTTCTGCGCCGCCTCGATCTTAAGCTCCGCTTCGTCGATCGGCGCCGGCGCGGCGGCGGCGGGAATCGGCTCGTTCGTCGAGCGAATGACAGCTGCGGGCGCGTAAGGGGCGGGCTGATCGTCGACCGCGATGCGGCGGTCGTCGAGACGAAAGGCGCGCGGGCGGGGCGGGCGCGGGCTCATGCCAGACGGTCCCCGATCAGAAATTGCAGCGCCCGGTCGAGCCGGATCTGCGGCGCCGGTTCGCCGCGCTGGGTGAGCGGCGGGCGGAAGCGGACGAACCGCCAGTCGTTGTCGGCCTCGGGGAGGGCGATCCCGTCGCCGTTGAAGATTGCGTCCGGGTCGGCCGGCAATTCGCCGGGAAACACAGCCGCTTCGGCGACGCCGTCGAATACCTGGCCGCCGATCGTCTCGCCTTTTTCGGGCACGCCGATGATGGCGTCGAGCGTCTCGCCGCCGGTGCGGATCTCAGCCTCGCGGGTGGCGCGGACCGCGGCGAGCGCAATGACGTCGATCTCCGCCCCGACCCCTTCGGCGCGCGCGATCGCTTTTCCGGTGAGCGCGCGCAAGATCGCCTCCAGCCGGTCATGGCTCGTATGGTGCAGATGGTCGGCCTTTGTCGCCGCGAACAGGATGCGGTCGATGCGGGGGCGGAAGATCGAGGAGAGCCGCGAGGCTCGTCCGGCGCGGAAGGCGCGCATGACGTCGGAGAGCGCATTCTCGAGATCGGCGACCGCGCCCGGGCCGGAGTTGAGCGCCGAAAGGGCGTCGACCAGAACGATCTGCCGGTCGAGCCGGGCGAAATGATCGCGAAAGAACGGCCTCACCACATGCGCCTTATAGGCTTCGTAGCGGCGAGCCATCATCGCCGCGAGCGAGCCGGGAACGAGCGCCGCCTCGTCGGCGAGCGCGATTGGAGCGAAGGTCAAGGCCGGCGAGCCCTCGAGATCGCCCGGCATCAGGAACCGGCCGGGCGGCAGGGTCGAGAGGGCATAGACGTCGTCGCGCGCCCGCTTGAGGTAGGCGGTGAAAAGTTCGGCGATCCGCCGCGCCGCATCCTCGCTGGCGTCGGCTTGGGGGTCGAGGCCGACGAGCGCCTGACGCCATTTCTCCGACAGCGGCGCGCGGGCCGGGGTCTCGCTTGCGGCAAGGGTCTCGCGAGACCATTCGGCGTAGCTTTTGTCGAGCAAAGGCAGGTCGAGCAGCCATTCGCCGGGGTAGTCGACGAGATCGAGCTTGAGGCTCGAACTCCCGCCGACCCAACCCGCGGCGCTCTCGAACTCGATCGTAAGCCTCAGTTGGGCGATGCGGCGGGTCGATTGCGGCCAGCGGCGATCCGGTCCCGAGAGGCTCGCCTGATGCTCCTCGTAGGCGAATCGCGGCACGGCGTCGTCCGGCTGCGGCTCGAGCCGCGCCCGCATGATGCGGCCCTCGGCGGACGCGGCCAAAACCGGCAGGCGCGCGCCGGCGATCAGGTTGTTCACGAGCGCGGTCAGGAACACCGTCTTGCCCGAGCGCGACAGGCCGGTGACGCCGAGGCGCAGCGCCCCGCCGGAGAAATAGTCGCCGATCGAGCGGGCGACGAGGCCCGCCTCGAACATGAAATCGCTGAAACCTGGCAAGGGAAATTCCGCGCGCGCAAACCGGGCAGCCTATTTAGGCGGCGCCCGCCGGTTTGGACAGGGGCCAGGCTGAACCGGTCGCGATCCTAGCCGCCCGCGTAGTCGCCTCTTCGGCGGACTTGGAGACGACCGGCGCCTTCATCTCGAGCTCCCGCCTGGGAAGATAGGGCGTTGGAAAGATCTGACCCACGCTTAGTCCGCGCCGGCCTCGAGCTCGGCCGGCGCCAAGTAGAGCGCCAGCATCGCGGACTTGCGCTCGACGTCTTGCCATCGATGGACAGAAAAATCGAGCGCGGCGACGGCGCCGGTCGGATATTTGACGGCGAGGCGGCGCATCTCCGGCTCGGCGCCGGAGCCGGTCAACGCGGTCGCGAGCTCGCCAAGTCCTGGGTTGTGGCCCACGAGGCCGACCCGCCGCCGCGCGTCGGGGAGCGCGCGGGTGCGGGCGAGCAGCATGGTTTCGGTGGCGTCGTAAAGCCCCGCCTCCTCCATGAGCTCGACGCGGCGCGGCCACTCGGCGGCAAAAATCTCCGCCGTCTCCTTGGCGCGGGCGGCGCCGGAATGAACCAGGAGGTCCGGAAGCATCTTGCGCGCGGCGAGCGCCGCGGCGACCCGCCGGGCGTCGGCGCGGCCGCGATCGGTCAGCCTG
>JBAUXQ010000348.1:0-3078 GCA_049584355.1 Roseiarcus sp.
GGAGAGATATCGTCGCGCGCTCGCGGCGGTCGCCACCTGGCTGCAAGCGCTGGACGACACCAGCTTCGACTACACTCTCGATCGCATCGAACGCTTGGAACGGGAGCTGGGACAACTAAAGGAGGAACTGCGCCAAAGCCGCGATACGGGGCCCGTCGATAATCACAACGGCGTAACATAACGTCCTTTGGACTAACCCGCTCCGCGGGAGTCCTGTGACCAGGCGTAGGCGGCTTGGACGCATTCGACCGGAGCTGGTCACGCCAATACTCTCCAATACTCTGACAGCCCAGATTGCAGGACCATGCGGTGGCGCGCTCACGCGCGCTTCGTCCCGCAATGGAGCTGTCAATGACCCCGCTTCGCCAACGCATGATCGTGGACATGCAAGTTCGGAACCTCGCCTGGCACACTCAACGCGCCTACATCCAGCAGATCTCGCTGTTCGCGCGGCATTTTGGCAAGTCACCCGAGATCTTGGGCCCGGCTGATATCCGGGCCTATCAGCTCCATCTGAGCCAGGAGAAGCGACTCTCGGCCAGTTCGATATTGGTCGCGGTGGCCGCCATCCGCTTTCTCTACAAGGTTACGCTCGGACGGGGTTGGAGCGTCGACGAGATCATTCCCACCTGTCGCAAACCGCAAAAGCTTCCTGTCGTGCTCAGCCAGGACGAGGTCGCCCGGTTCCTCGACGCCGTCGACAGCCGGAAGCATCGCGCCATCCTGACCATCTGCTACGCGGCCGGCCTGCGTGTCTCCGAAGCGGTCCGCCTGACGCCAGCGGCGATCGATAGCGAGCGGATGGTCATCTGCGTGGAGGAGGGCAAGGGGCGGAAGGATCGCTACGTGATGCTCTCGCCGAGGCTGCTGGACGTTCTCAGGACTTATTGGCACGCCGTCCACCCGAAGAATTTCCTGTTCCCCGGCGACATCCCCGATCAACCGATCTCGACCTTCGCCGTGCAAGACGCCTGTAAAAAGGCGCGGCGCCGGGCTGGCATCGCCAAGCCGGTCACCCCTCACTCGCTGCGCCATGCCTTTGCCGTCCACCTGCTCGAATCCGGCACTGACTTGCGCACCATTCAGCTGTTGCTCGGCCATCGCAACCTGAGCACCACGGCCCGCTATCTGCGCCTGGCGACCAGCAAAGTGTGCGCCACGGCGAGCCCGTTGGACGCCCTATATTCACCCGCTTCAGCGCCACCGCGCCCCACGCCGGCGCCCGCCTGAACACTGGCCCAGTGGCCAGCGACACCCCCGAAGTGGCGGATGTGTTCCGCCGCTACGGTCACGCATTTCGACAGCAGCACGGCGCCGCTCTCTCCACCGCGCAGCGTCACGCCATGACCGCAATCGAGTTGTGTCGCACAGCAGCGCTTGGCGGTCATGTCGAGCAATGCGACAGCTGCGGGCACGAGCGCATCGCCTATAATTCCTGTCGGGACAGGAATTGCCCGAAGTGCCAGTCACTCGCCCGCGCGCAGTGGCTCGCTGACCGCGAGGCGGAACTCCTCAACACCCAGTATTTCCATGTTGTCTTCACGGTGCCGGAGGAGATCGCGGTCATCGCCTTCCAGAACAATCGTGTCGTCTACGATATCTTGTTCCGCGCCGCGGCCGAGACTCTCCGCACCATCGCCGCTGACCCGGCCCATCTGGGCGCCGAGATCGGCTTTCTGAGCGTGCTGCATACTTGGGGCCAGAACCTACTCCATCATCCGCACCTGCACTGTCTTGTCCCCGGCGGCGGGATCTCGCTGGACGGCCAACGATGGATCGCCTGCCGGCCCGGCTTCTTCCTACCAGTCAGGGTTCTGTCTCGCCTGTTCCGCGGGTTGTTTCTGCACTACCTGGACAAGGCGTTCACCGCTGGCCGACTGAGCTTTTTCTCCACCCTGCTGCCCCTGAAGGAAAGGCCCGCGTTCTCCCAGCATCTGGCTCGCGTGCGGAAGACGGAATGGGTGGTCTATGCCAAGCCGCCGTTTGCCGGACCTCACCAGGTCCTGAGCTACGTCGGCCGGTACACACATCGCATCGCCATCTCCAACAGTCGCTTGTTGGCGATCGACGACGGCAAGGTGCGCTTCCGCTGGAAGGATTATCGCCGCGACAATCGCCACGCGACGATGACGCTGACGGCTGACGAATTCATTCGCCGGTTCCTGATCCACGTCCTGCCAAGCGGCTTCCAGCGCATCCGCTATTACGGCTTCCTCTGCAATCGCCGGCGACAGGACAAGCTGGCTCGTTGTCGTGAGCTGCTTGGCATGGCCAACGTCGTGCCGCCGGCGGCGTCCGGCCCGTCCGGCGATTACCGTGATGTCTATGAAGACCTCACCGGCAAATCGCTGCGTCAATGCCCTTCATGCGATCACGGGCGACTGCTCGTCGTCAAGGTTCTACCGCGCCCGAACAACCGCCAATGGGTCTGCGATACGTCATGACCGCAGCGCCGACATGCCCGCCTCTCTGAACCAGCTCCGCCGCGCAGAGTTGACGGCGACCTGTCGCCTCGCGGTCTCGCCCTGCCTCTGGCGGTCGTCGCGCGTGGCGCCAATCCGATCCTCGGCGAGAATTTCAGACCTCTCGCCTGGGAATTTCGTCGACCGCCAAGTCTCGCAGGCAGATCTTTGCGCGCCGGAAAGAGTGGCGACGGCTTTCAACGCCCATAGGCTCAGCCGGGCGCCGGCGGCTTAGTCCAATTCGTCTTTGCCTTACCGGCGCGGCCCCGGCCGGTTTGCGCTCCTCGGCGCCTCCGTGCGCCGCGCCGCCAAGCCAAAGACGCTCTCAATTATGTTGCACGAACTACCGTCAGGCCATCTTCGGTCGCCTCGCTCTTTCATCAAGATCATAGCATCGAAAAGCCGTTAGCTTGGCCGCGTCCATCGAAACGACCACGCGACGACTCGCCAGAATCTTCTCGGCTAACCGGTCGCTGACCCGAACGCTCAGAACGGATTGCGGTTACGCGAGATCCGCCAATCGCGAGCGAGCCATCTCCGACGAGACTCGTTTCGGTCTCAGCCTAGAGCTTGCTGCATTTCGGTAGAATCGATGACGTTAGCGCACCCGCCCCCA
>JBAUXQ010000349.1:0-3133 GCA_049584355.1 Roseiarcus sp.
GTCGCCGACGCCGTGATGGTGGCGCGCGGCGACCTCGGGGTCGAGATGCCGCTCGAGCGCGTGCCGGGCATCCAGAAGACCCTGACCCGCCTCGCGCGCCGGCTCGGCAAGCCGGTGGTGGTGGCGACGCAGATGCTGGAATCGATGATCACCGCCCCGGTGCCGACCCGCGCCGAGGTGTCGGACGTCGCGACCGCCGTGTTCGAGGGCGCGGACGCCGTCATGCTGTCGGCCGAGAGCGCCTCGGGGCAATATCCGCGCGAGGCAGTGGCGACCATGAACCGGATCGCGGAAGCGGTCGAATCGGAGGGGATCTATCCCTCGATCATCGAGGCGCAGCGCGCGGCGCCCGAGGCCACGGGGGCCGACGCGATCGCCGAAGCGACCCGCGACGTCGCCGAAACCTTGGATTTGAAGGTGATCTGCGCTTGGACTACCTCCGGCTCGACCGGCCTGCGCATCGCCCGCCAGCGGCCCCGCTCGGCGATCCTGGCGTTAACCCCGCGCGAAGAGGTGGCGCGGCGCCTGGCGGTCGTCTGGGGCCTGCATCCGGTCGTCACCGACGATGCGCGCGACGAGCGCGACATGGCCGAGCGCGCCTGCCGCCATGCCTATATCGAAGGCTTCGCCGGCGAGGGCGAGCGCATCATCATCGTCGCCGGCGTGCCGTTCGGGACCCCGGGCGCGACCAACAACCTGCGCATCGCGACGGTGGGGGCTTGAGCGCCGGAGCGACGCTTATCTTAGCGGACGTCGACGCGCCTCCGCCGTTCAAGCGCCCGTAGCCGTGCGCGTCCGTCCGCACTAGGCTTGGGCTCTACTCTCCAAGCGAGCGAAGCCCGCGTGACGTCGAACGACCTCGTCGCATCCGCATCTGAAACACCAGCGCCCCGCGGCTTGCCGCCGCTCGTGCGCGCCGAATGGTTCTTCCTTGTCAGCGCAGCGTCCGTGGCCGCCTTCGCTCTGTTCGAGGACCGGCTTTTCTCGCGCCTCGACAACCCGCTGATCCTCACGGCGATTCTTCTCTGGCTGTTCGGAGTGGTGCTCTGGTCGTCGCTATCCGTCGTTCGCCACGCGGAAAGCCTCGCGAGGCGCCTCGGCGAGCCCTACGGGACGCTGCTGCTGACGCTCACCATCACCTCGATCGAGGTCGTCGCAATCTCGGCAGTCGTACGGCATGGCGGCCCCAATCCGACTCTGATGCGCGATACGCTCCTCGCCCTCATCATGATCATCATGAACGGCATGGTGGGGGTGACGCTGCTGATTGGCGGCTTCAAGCATCGGGAGCAGACTTTCAACCTGCAAGGCGCCAACGCCTTTCTCAGCGTCCTCGTGCCTCTCGCAACCTTCGCCCTCATCATGCCGGACTACACGCAGACGATCCCGGGCCCGGTCTATTCGGTCGCCCAGCAATTCGTCCTGGTGATCATGTCGGTCGCCCTCTACCTGCTTTTTCTCGCTCTGCAGACCGGGCGCTATCATGGATACTTCGAGGACGCCGCCCACACGGCCGCGGAGGCGCACGGGGCCGCCGCGCCCGTCTGGTTCTCGACCGTGATGCTGGCGGCCTATATGGCGGCCATCGTCTATCTGGTCGAGCAGTTTGGGCCGCCGATCGACTACCTGCTCGAAACCTTGCAGGCGCCGGCGCCGCTCGGGGGCATCTTCATTGCGCTCTTGGTCGCGACGCCCGAATCGATCGGCGCGGTGAAGGCCGCGCTCGACAATCAGATGCAGCGAGCGGTCAATATCTTCCTGGGCTCCGTGCTGGCGACGATCGGCCTGACGATCCCCGCCGTGCTCGTCATCAACCATCTCATCGAGCGCCCGATCATCCTCGGCCTGGAGCACACCGACTTTGCTCTCCTCGTCCTCACGCTGGCGCTCAGCATCATCACCTTTACCAGCGGCCGGACCAACATGCTGCAGGGCGTCGTCCACCTGCTGCTGTTCGCGGCCTATATTTTGCTGATTTTTCAGGCGTAGCCGGCAGCATGCCTCCAGGTCCCTGCTGGGGAGGGCCGCTTCAGGATGAGGCCGCGCGTCGGCCCAAACCCATCTCGCGCTCCCTTGTCCTGAACCAGACGCCGGACCAGATCGCGACCCCGACGATCGCGCCATAGGCCGCGAGCGCCGCGCCGAGCATGGCGAACACCAGGGTCACCGACCCGGTCGCTCTCAGCACGAGCCAGCCTCCGCCTACCGCGATGACGAGCCGCGCGAATCCGGCGAAGAGCGGCCACATGAGCTTGCCCGCGCCCTGCGAGGCGAAGTAGAGCGCGAGCCCCAGGCCAAAGAACCCATACATCGGGCCGACGAAGCGCAGATAGTCCTTGCCCGTCGCCACCATCGTCGGATCGTCGCCGAACAGGTTGAGCCACGCCTGTGGCCAGATCGAAGCCGCGAGCCCGATCGCCTCGGTCGCCCCGAATGCGAGCGCGCCGCCGACCATGGCGATCCGCAACGCGCGCCGGTTCTGCCCCGCGCCGATGTTGGCGCCGACCATCGCGACCAGCGGCGCGCCGACGCCGAACACCAGCGGGATGAGCAGATATTCCAGCCGCGACCCGGTCCCGTAGCCGGCGACCGCCTGCGGTCCGGCCGCCGCGCCGATCAGGCCGGTGGTCAGCGCGACGGTCAACGTCGTCTGGAGGGTGCTGAGCGAGCCGACGGCGCCGACCCGAAGGATGTCGGCGAAGAACGCCCACCTGAGCCGCGCGGCCCGAAAGCGCACGATCGAATCGCCGCGCAGGATGTACCAGGCGAGGATCGCCGCCATCAGCGCCGTCGTCATGACGACCGCGACGCCCCCGCCGGCGATGCCCAAGGCGGGCATCGGGCCGAAGCCGAAAATGAACAGCGGCGACAGCGGGATCAAGAGCGTGACGCCGATGCAGATCACCATTGACGGGAACAGCATGTTGCCGGTTCCGCGGACGACGCTGGCGAGCCCGTTCATGAGCCACACCAGGATGTTGCCGGCGAATACGACGTTCGAATATTGCATCGCCGCCTCGAGCGAGCCGCCCCGGCCGCCCATGGCGGCGTAAAGTTGCCGCCCGAAGGCGAGGAACAGCGCCGAGGTCGCGAGGCCGAGGGCGACGTTGATCAGCAGCGCGTGGGCGACGAG
>JBAUXQ010000350.1:0-9473 GCA_049584355.1 Roseiarcus sp.
CGGCGCGATTTCGGTCTACGCGCGCCATCGCGACTATCACGCCGTTCTCAAGGGCAAGCTTAAGCAGCTTGCCGCATTTCTCGCGGCGGCGGCGAGGCCGGAAGAGGTCGACGTCAAGGTGTTCGTCGACACCGCGCCGCTCATGGAAAAGCCGCTGGCCGCGCTTGCCGGGCTCGGCTGGCAGGGCAAGCACACCAATCTGGTGTCGCGCGAATTCGGCTCGTGGCTGTTCCTGGGCGCGATCCTGACCGACCTCGCCCTCATGCCCGACGCGCCGGAAGCCGACCATTGCGGACAATGCCGCGCCTGCCTCGACGCCTGTCCGACGAGGGCCTTCCCCGCGCCCTACCGGCTCGATGCGCGCCGCTGCATCTCCTATCTCACGATCGAGCACAAAGGTCCGATCCCGCGTGAGCTTCGATCGGCGATCGGCAATCGCATCTACGGCTGCGATGACTGTCTGGCCGTCTGCCCCTGGAACAAATTCGCCAGCGCCGGGCGGGAAGCGAAACTCGCGGCGCGCCCCGATCTCAATGCCCCGCCGCTCGCCGAGCTCGCCCGCCTCGACGAGGCGTCGTTCCGGGCGCTGTTCGCGGGCAGCCCGATCAAGCGCGTCGGCAGGGAGCGCTTCGTGCGCAATGTGATGATCGCGATCGGAAACTCGAATGACCGCGGGCTCGCCGACGCCGCGATCGACCGGCTCGACGATGAGGCTCCGCTCGTCCGCGGAGCGGCGATCTGGGCGGTTGCCCGGCTCGCCTCGCGACAACAGTTCTCCCGCTTGGCGGCGGCAGGCCTGCGAAAGGAGCGTGATGCGGCGGTTATCGAGGAGTGGCGCGACGCTCTCGCCGCGCCGCCCGGAGGGTAATCGTCGTTTCCGCGGCTTCAGTGCGACGGCGCGGTCTCGGCCTTCTTGAGCCTCTCGATCTCGTCCTTGAGTTGAAGTTTCTTGCGCTTGAGTTCGTGGACCTTGATGTCGTCTGACGCCGGATGATTGACTTCGGCGAGGATCGCTTCCTCAATGGCCTGGTGACGGCGCACCAGCTCGCTGAGATGCGAATCAATCGACATGGGACAGCTCCCTTATGGTCTTGGGCGACGAAATTGTGACATAACTGGCGGACCGTGCAAGCGCCAAAATGGCGCCGCCATGTTCAAATCCTTGCCCCCGCGTCCACATTTCAGGGGGAGTTTTGGCCCTTCCGGGCCATCCCTAACGTAAGATCGCCGGGATTCCGCGAAAGCGGGGCGCCGGTGAACGGCGGCGCTTGCCAGCGTGGCAAGCGCCTTGCGCAGGCCAAGCAGCGCCGCCATAGTCTGAGGCGCTCCAGCGCGAGGCCCGGGCGCCGGGGAGGAGAAACCCAGACTCAAAGCGGCACAGCGATGGACGACAAGGGGCTCACGCCGGAGGAACGCGCCGGCCTGGTCGAGCAGATCGAGCGGCTGCGCGAGGAGCACCGCGATCTCGACGCGGCGATCGAGGCGCTGCGCGACGCCGGGCAGGCGGATCAGTTGCAGGTGCAGCGGCTCAAGAAGCGCAAGCTCCTGTTGCGCGACAAGCTCGCCCGCCTCGAGGACCAGCTGACGCCGGACATCATCGCCTGAGGGAAGTGTTCTCCAAATCGGAGGAAGCATCTTCAAAGGAAAAGGAAGGGAATTCCAAGGAAAAGGGAGCAAATTACAAGTTTTTTCCTTCCGCGAATTCAGAGTTTTCAATGGGTTGCGGCGAACCTTGGCGATAGTCGCCCCAAAATAGTGAAGCGTTGCGTCACGACAGCGTAGGCGCTCGCCGAAGGCGCGCGTGGAGGCATGTTGAGGGCATTGTCCACACATCGTAGCATCCCTATTGATAATCAGAAAGGGAATGCTGAAAAATCTGCGATATGAACCGGCCGCCGGATCTGAAAGCGACGGGCGGCGTTGCGGCCAAGCCGCTGACGCCTAAGTCGAGGCTAGAAGCCCGGAGCCCGCCATGCCCTATACGGTCAACGCCGACCTGCCGCCCTCCGTCCGCTCGCATCTGCCGGAGCACGCCCAGGACATCTTCCGCGAAGCGTTCAACCACGCCCACGCCGCCCACGCTCACGACCCTCGCCAGGAGGAAGCCGCCTTCCGCATCGCCTGGGCGGCGGTGAAGCGCGAGTACGAGAAGGTTGGCGACGCGTGGGTTGCGAAGAAATAAAGCCAAGCAGGCGGCAGGCGGGATCGTTCTCGCAGCGAATCTGCGCTTTTAGACGGCCACACGCGCCCTGACGGTCCGGCGATGCCCTAAGAATGCGAGCCCGGCGAAGCCCATGAGCATCATCGCCCAGGTCGGAGGCTCGGGAATGACGCCGCCAGGCCCCGTGAGATTGAATGCCAAATTCTCTGGAATCAGCGACCAATCTTCGGAGACTGTCATGTCAAAACGAGCTGCGGTCGAACCGGGCGGCGCTTTGGACGTCTGCTCGATGCCCCACGTGGGTTCGCTGGCGGCGGTTACATAAACCCCGAATAAGTACGCTGTCCCCGGCGTCAACGTCTTGGACGGAAAGGTGACGCTATACGAGTATTCATCATTCCCGATCGCCGTTTGGTCCGCGGAGCCGACTTTTCTGATGAGGAGAGCGGCGCCAGGCAGCCCATCGTCGTCCGTATAAATGGCGATCGTGAATTGTGGCGAAGGGCCGCAGGCGGTCGAACCGCAACTGCCGTACCATTCGGCCCCGGTCACAACGTTCGTGCCCGCCGCAAGAGTGAAGCTCATCAAGACCGCATACGGCGGATATTGAGCGCTAGTCACTTCCTGATTTGGCGCGCCGCCGAAGTAGATCACCCCCGCGTAAGCGGGCGGGGACGCGAGGGAGATCGAAATAAAGCCGAGCGCGATCGCCCGCATCCGCAAGAGCATTCCTTTCATAAGGCGCTCCAAGCATCTGACGCGCTGAAACCTAATCGGCGTCCCCGCTCGCGCGCGCAGCGAACGGGGCGATCGACCCGGTTCTGTCTTGAGTTTCCTTCGCCGCTTCCCTCCGGCCGGACGCCCTCGGGACGTAACAACCTCCCGTAAACTTCGGTCAAAGCTTCGTTGCTGTCAATCTTGCAGGGCGAAACGTTGGATCACGCCATCGTATCCGGGGGATTTGCGGCAGCAGCAGTCCCATCGGGGGCGCACAGGGGGCGCGTTGGGGAGACGGCCAGTTTCCGAACCCTTTGCGTCCTCGCACGGTCGCACTTGAAAGGCCTCGCGCCCGTTTGACAAATTCTCTTATTGTATTACTAATCCGCCGGTCCGTCGTATCCCGGGCCCACAAGCGGCCCTCCGCTCATATCCCGGTATCGGTGCGGATAATTCAGATAGCAACGTCAGTAGGGAGGAGTTTATGCACTTGATCAAGTGGCTGGGCGGCGCCGCCGTCGGCTTGGGCCTCATGGTCGCCGGGTCGTCGGCCTTCGCGGTCACCATCGGCTTTTCGCAGGTCGGCGACGAGGGCGACTGGAGGCCGGCCTTTTCCAAGGACATGCAGGAAGAGGCGAAGAAAGAGGGAATCGACCTCAAATTCGCCGACGCCCAGGGCAAGGAAGAGGAGCAACTGAAGGCGGTCCGGGCGTTCATCGCCCAGAAGGTCGACGCCATCATCATCGCCCCGGTGGTCGTCACCGGTTGGGGACAGGTGCTCCAGGAGGCGAAGAGCGCAGGCATTCCGGTGTTCCTCGCCGATCGCGACGTCGACGTCGCCGACAAGTCGCTGTTCGTCACCCGCATTTCGGCCGACTTCAATCTCGAAGGCAAGCTCGCGGGCGCCTGGCTCGCTCAGGCGAGCAAGGGTAACTGCAACATTGTCGAGTTGCAGGGGACGGTCGGCGCCGCGCCCGCCATCGAACGCAAGAAGGGCTTCGAGGCGATCATCTCCAACTTCCCGAACATGAAGATCGTCAAGTCCCAGAGCGGCGACTTCACCACCGACGGCGGCAAGAAGGTGATGGAGGCGTTCATCAAGTCGACCGACAACCTCAAGGGCATCTGCGGCGTGTTCGCCCACAACGACAACATGCAACTCGGCGCCATCCAGGCGATGAAGGAAGCCGGCCTCAAGCCCGGCAAGGACTTCCTGATGGTCTCGGTCGATTACGTTCCGGCGATGAAGGAAGCGCTCGCCGCGGGCGATGCGAACGCCTCGGTCGAGCTTCGCTCGGCGATCGGCAAGTACATCTACCCGGTTGTGCTCGATTACCTCAAGGACAAGAAAGAGTTGCCGAAGTGGGTGCTCATCCCGTCTGACCTGCACACGGCGGCGACGCCGGGCAGCTGAGGCCAAGGCGCTCAAAACTCAACGGGCGGCGTCTCGCGCAACGGCGAGACGCCGCTTTCAATCGTCGAACGCCGGCCGCTTGTGCGAAAGCCGCGCTCGGCGCTATTCCTGCATGATCCTGATACGGCGGCGCGGGTGGCGGACCTATTGACGGCGCGGATTGAAATGCTCGGCGTCTCAAAGGCGTTTCCTGGCGTCCGGGCGCTCGATTGCGTCGATTTCCGCGTCCAGGCCGGCGAAGTGCACGCGCTGATGGGCGAGAACGGGGCCGGCAAATCCACCCTCATCAAGATCATGACCGGCGCGGTCAGACGCGACGAGGGCGAAATCCGCATCGACGGCCGCCCGGTCGAGATCAATTCGCCGGGCGAAGCGCGCGCGTTGGGCGTCGGGACAGTCTATCAAGAGGTCAATCTGATCCCGACCATGTCGGTCACCAGGAATTTGACGCTCGGCCGTCAGCCGCGCCGGTTCGGGCTGATCTCCTGGCGCACGGCGCGCAGCCTCGCCAGGGAGAGGCTCAAGCGGCTCAGGATCGACATCGATGTCGAGCGGCCGCTCGGCTCCTTTTCGCTTGCCGTCCAGCAATTGGTCGCCATCGCGCGCGCGCTCGAGGACGACACGCGGGTGCTGGTGCTGGACGAGCCGACCGCCAGCCTCGACGCCGACGAGGCCGAGCTCCTGTTCCAGATCGTCCGCGACCTGAAGGGCCGCGGCATCGCGATCGTCTTCATCACCCACTTCCTGGACCAGGTCTACAAGATCGCCGATCGGATATCGGTGCTGCGCAACGGCCGCCTCGTCGGCGAAGGCGCGACCGCCGAGCTTCCGCGGCTCAAGCTGATTTCGCTGATGCTCGGACGCGAACTCGAGGAGACCGAGGAGCGGCTCGAAGCTCTGCCCCATGGCGCCAAGGGTGAGCCGATCCTTCTCGCGGAGGGGCTTGGGCGGCGGCGCGTCATGGCTCCGTTCGACCTGACGCTCAGGCCCGGCGAGGTCGTGGGGCTCGCTGGGCTCCTCGGATCGGGGCGGACAGAAGTCGCCAAGCTCATCTTCGGCGCCATTAGGCCCGATTCCGGACGCATCGAAGTCGGCGGCGCGCGGATCGCGTCGCACTCGCCGGGGCAGTCGCTGCGCCATGGGATGGCGTTTTGCCCGGAAGACCGCAAGGCGGAGGGCATATTCGCCGAGCTCAGCGTGCGTGAGAACATCGTCCTTGGGCTGCAGACCAAACGCGGCTGGCTGAGCCGGCTCTCGTACAGTGAGCAGGAGCGGCTGGCGCAGGAAATGATCGAGGCCCTCGGCATCGCGACGCCCGACGCGGACAAACCGGTTGGCCAGTTGTCGGGCGGCAACCAGCAGAAGGTCGTGCTGGCGCGATCGCTGGTGTCAGGGCCGAGCATTCTCATTCTCGACGAGCCGACCCGCGGCATCGATGTCGGCGCCCACGCCGAGATCGTGACGCTGATCCGCAAGCTTTGCGCCGAGGGCCTCGCGTTGCTCGTGGCGTCTTCGGAGCTGGACGAGCTCATCGCCGTCAGCGACCGGATCGCGGTCCTGCGCGACCGGCGGATGATCGGCGAGATCGGCTCTTCCGGCATCACTCGCGACACCATCATCCGCACAATCGCGGGCGCACGATCGTGACTCCGCGCTCGAACGTGGAAGCGGAGACGGCCGCGCTTCCGCCGCGCGCGAACGTCGAGACGGAGACCGCGACGCTTCCTCCGCGCCTGCGCAGCCTGCGCGCGCTTGCCGGCCATCGAGCGGTTTGGCCGCTTCTGGCGCTGGCGCTGATCCTTGCGGTCGACGGCGCCATCTCGCCCGGGTTCTTCAATGTCCGCATCGTCGAAGGACGCCTGTTCGGCAACCTCATCGATATCCTGTACCGGGCGATGCCGACCGCGGTCGTCGCTCTGGGGATGGCGGTGGTGATCGGCACGAAAGGCATCGACCTCTCGGTCGGATCGGTCATCGCCATCGTCGGCGCGGTGATCACCTGGCGGATTCATTCGGGCGATCCGCACCTCGTCGTTCTCATGGCCGCGCTTGCGGTGGGCGTTGTGTGCGGGTTGTGGAACGGGTTCCTGGTCGCCGTTCTCGACATCCAGCCGATCATCGCCACCTTGATCCTGATGGTCAGCGGGCGCGGCATCGGATTGATGATCAACCTGCTTTACGGCGGGACCAATCCGAGCTTTACCAGCCCGCTGCTGCAGGGCCTCAGCGTCGGTCATATCGGGCTCGTCCCGACCCGGATCATTCTGGGCGCTGCGATCTTCGGCGCGCTTTGGCTCCTGATCCGCCGCACCGCGCTCGGATTGTTTCTCGAATCGGTCGGCGGCAACTCGGCGGCGGCGGATCTGGCCGGGATCAACGCGCGCCTGATCAAGTTCGCGGCCTATGTCATCTGCGGATTGTGCGCGGCCTGGGCCGGCGTGGTGCTGGCGGCCGACACCCATACGTCGGATCCCGTCAGCATCGGCCTCTACATTGAGCTCGACGCCATTCTCGCCGTCGTCATCGGCGGCGGCTCGCTGTCGGGCGGGCGCATCTATCTTGGCATGACGGTTCTGGGCGCGCTGATCATTCAGGCGCTGACGACCTCGATTCTCACCAGCGGCCTGCCGCCGGAGTACAATCTGGTCGTCAAGGCGTTCGTCGTCATCGTCGTCCTCTTGTTGCAGTCGGACAATCTTCGCGCGGCTTTGTCGAAAGGCTTCACCGGGAGGAAGCGATGAGCGAGAAGTACCTGCCGCTGCTCGCCACCATCGCTGTCTTCTCTGCGCTGTTCATCACCGGCGGGCTGCTTTACAATAACTTCCTGTCGACGCTCGTGCTGGGCGACATCCTGGCCGACAACGCCTTCGTCATCATCGCCGCCATCGGCACGACCTTCGTCATTCTCAGCGGGGGTATCGACCTGTCGATCGGATCGATGATCGGCTTCGTTGGCGTCGTGATGGCGAACCTCGATCCGCTTGGCTGGCATCCGCTCGCGTCGGGGGCGGCGATGCTCGCTTTCGGCCTCGGCTTCGGCGCCCTGCAGGGCCTCATCATTGACTTTTGCGAGATTCAGCCGTTCATCGTCACCCTGGCCGGATTGTTCCTGCTGCGCGGCAGCTGTTTCATGATCAATCTGGATTCGGTGCCGATCCAGCATCCGTTCGTCGCCGCCTTCGCGGCGACGAGCATTCCCCTGCCCGGCGGCGGCTTCCTGGCGAGTTCGGCGATCGTCATGCTGGTCGCGCTTGCGATAGCGATCGTCATCGCCCACTTCACCCGGTTCGGCGCCAACATCTACGCGATCGGCGGCGATCGGGTCTCGGCGGCGCTGATGGGCGTGCCGATGCGGCGCACGACGGTCGCGATCTATGCCCTGGGCGGGTTCTACAGCGCCCTGGGCGGCGTGATCTACGCTCTCTATACGTCTTCCGGCTATCCGCTGGCTGGCACCGGCAACGAGCTCACCGCGATCGCCTCGGTGGTGCTTGGCGGCACGGTGCTGACAGGCGGCGTCGGCATGGTTGCGGGGACGTTGTTCGGCGGCATGATCCTCGGCTTGATCGCCACGCTGATCAATTTCAACGGTTCGCTGAACGGCGCCTGGATCATGATCAGCGGCGGAGTTCTCCTGTTCCTGTTCATTGTGATGCAGCGCTCCTTGCTCTCTTCGTTCAGGCTGAGGGGCGCCGCTTGAGATTTGCTCGAGGTCCATGGCGCGGGTTTCCACACACTTGACTTCGGCGGCGCAGGGCGCGCGCGCCGGCTCGCAACATTCGGCGGTCGAGCGCGCCGAGCGGCGCGACCGCGCCGCCCGGAGGTTCGAACGCAATATCCATACGTCGCTCGCCGGGCGGCTCGGGCGCGAGATCGTCAGCGGGATCTATCCGCCCGGTTCGCTCCTGCCTAACGCGGCCGACATGTGCGGGCGCTTTTCGGTGTCCCGCACCGCGCTGAGGGAAGCCTATAGCGTGCTGACCGCCAAGGCGATGATTGTCGCGCGGCCGAAGATCGGCACTCGCGTGCGGCCCAAGGCCGACTGGAACATGCTCGATCCGGAGGTGCTGTCCTGGCATTTGCAGACGACGCCGACGGAAAGCTTCGTCGCCGAACTGTTCGTGCTGCGGCAGATGGTCGAGCCCGAGGCGGCGGCGCTCGCGGCCAAGGCGCGCTCACCCGCCACAATCGACCGGATCGCCGACGCTTATCGGCGTATGGACCAGTTCAAGGACGGCGCCGGCGATCTGATCGGCGCGGACCTCGACTTTCACATGGGCATCCTCGAGGCGACCGGAAATCACTTTCTCAGCGCGCTTGGCGGCCTCATTGGCACTTCGCTTGAATGCACGTTCGAACTGAGCTGGGAGGGCGCCTCCCGGATCCAGGACGACCGCCTGCATCAGCACCGCGGGATCTTAGAGGCCATCCGCGACGGCTCGCCGGAACTGGCCAAGATCCGCATGACCGAGCTTCTCGCCGACTCAATGAACGACGTCCGGCAATATCTCAAGCAGCGCGACGCGGCCCGCGAGCCGGCGGCGCCGTGAAGCCGATCCGGTTGATCGCGTGGACCGAAATCCTCGTCCTTCGAAACGCCCGCTTCGCGGACTCCTCAGGGTGAGGGTTTCTACTCGCCGCGCACACGCTCCCTCGAATCCTGCCAGTTCAGTCGGCGAGGTTCAGGCGCTGCTTAGGTCGCGCGCCCGCAGCCGCGCCGCCACTTGCTCGTCGGTGAGCCGGGCCTCGTAGATCGATCGCCGCTCGATCAGGCGCGACGTCGCCGTGGCGACGATGATCGCGGTCAGCATCGGCAGGGCGAAGGCGCGGGCCTGTCCGGTCAGTTCCATCATCAGCACCAGCGATGAGATCGGTCCTTGCGTTGTCGCGGCGAGCATCGCCCCTGCGCCGATGAGCGCAAAGAGACCGATTTCGCCGCCCGGATAGACCCAGAGCCAGAGCCCTCCCAACGCGGAGCCCATCAGCGCGCCGGCGGCGAGCGAGGGCGTGAACAGACCTCCGGGCGCGCCGCTCGCGGCCGACGCGACAGTTGCAAGCGGCCGGAGCAGAAAGAGAGCGGCGAGGGCGAGCGGCGCGAGCGGATGCAGGAACAGGGCTTGCGCAAGATCCTGGCCGTTGCCGAGCAGCTCGGGAAAGACGATCGACAGGAGTCCGACAATT
>JBAUXQ010000351.1:0-2212 GCA_049584355.1 Roseiarcus sp.
CTTACAGTTTAACGTCGATCCCGAGTTCGCGTTTCATCCGTTCGGCGAATTCGGCGTCGCTCTCGTTTCCCTGCAGAACCACCTGCTCGTCCGTCTTGTCGGCGCGCGCCTTGATCCAAAGGTCGGCGCCCGGGCCGACGAGATAGCGCAGCTGCAGGCTGTCGCTTGCAACGATGTCCCGGATTGCGTCGCCGACGACCGAGGGCGGGGTTGGCTTGGCGCGCGAAGCAGCGAACGTCGCCATGAGTCGCTTGCGGAACGGATAAAGACTTTCCGCCGTGGGCGCCGGCGTCCTGGTGGAGATCGGGGTCGCGATCACGCCGGGCTCGACAATGACGACGCGCACGCCGAATAGCCGCAATTCCTGCGCCAGCGACTCGCTCACCGCTTCAAGCGCCCATTTCGACGCCGCGTAGCTGCTGTGGCTCGCCAGGGCGACGCGGCCGGCGACAGAGGTGACGTTGACGATCGTCCCCTGACGGCGCTCGCGCATCCCTGGGATGACGGCTTTGGCGCAGCGGAGCGCGCCGAAGAAATTCGTCTCCATCACCTGTCGAAACCTGTCGATAGTCGTCTCTTCGACGACGCCGCCGCCGGGGATTCCGGCGTTGTTCACGAGGACATCGATTGGCCCATGCTCTGCGACGGCCTTGGCGAAGCCCTCGCGGACCGAGATGTCGTCATCAACATCGAGCGCGATCGGATGGATCGGGAGTTTTTCCGCCGCGGCTATGCTGCGGATCTCGGCGCCGCCATCCAGATTTCGCATCGTCGCGGCGACCGTATGCCCTGCTCGGGCGAGGGCCACAGCGGTCGCGAGACCAATGCCGCTGCTCGTTCCGGTGACCAAAGCCAGAGCCATGGCGCGCGCCCCCTTTTTCGCTTTGGGTTGTCGTAGACCACGTGGGCGCCGTCACTTCCGCACAAGTTCTTCGCGCGGTCAAACTCCCATCGGAGATTTATGGACAACGGAAGGGTGGTCACTTCTGCGACAAAAACTTTCGCTAATCAGAAATTCTTGCTATCCTGCTTGCGAGGGGAGCGCGGCGCCTCTGGAAGTTCTGGACGACGGGAACCGACGAGGCCACCAAACGGCGAAAGGCGAAAATGGGAGGCCGTTGGGTGCGGAATCTGACAATAACGCTTTGAAAAGTCTCGATTCGGGGAAGAAAAGGTCATTTGGTTTTTGTTGCGTCCGGCTTTGTTTTTATTGCGCCCGATTTTGATTTTGTTGCGCTGGGCTTGGATTTCGTTGCCCCAGGCTTGGATTTCGTTGCGCCGCGGGCCGCCTACGCCTTGCGCTTAAGCGCCACGCCCGCCCCGGCGGCGGGCGGGTGCGGCAGGCTGCTCTGCGCCTTGGCGAGGGCGTCGAGCGCGGCCTTGGTCTCATGGCCAAAGGGCGCGGCGCGTGATCCGGCCTCCCCGAGCGAAACGGAGATCAGCAGCTGCTCCGAGGCGGCAAGGCGCTCGCCGTCCGGCGCCGTCATGTCGAGCCACAGGCGCATGCGCTTGTCGTCATGCTCGAGCAGATGGCAGGTGACCGCGAACGCGTCGCCTTCCTTCGCCTCCTTGAAATAGTGCAGCATCACCTGAAGGGTGAAGAGCGACTGCCCGGTCCGCTTGCGCGCGCCAGCGTCGAGGCCAATGCGGTCCATCAGCGCGTCGCCGGCGCGGCTGAATACGATCGCATAAGCCGCATCGTTCATGTGGCCGTTATAGTCGACCCATTCGCTGACCACGGTCGCTTCGAGGACTGGAAGCGCGGAGCCGCGGCGCATGGCGTTCCTCCCGAAATAGTCGTCAGAGCCGGCCCGGGCGGCCTTCCGCCTCGGGCCAGTATTTCTGCACCAGAGCGAGGAGTTCGACAAGGAAATCGTCGCGCCGCGCCTCGAGCTCCCTAATCGAACGGCCGGCGGCCTGATCGGCGCAGCCGTCGGCGACCTTGTCGATCAGCGCCTCGGTCAGCTCGGGCGCGACCAGTTTCGTCCACGGCAGTTTCAGCGCCGGGCCGAACTGCTGCAGCATGTGGCGCATGCCTCCCTCTCCTCCCGCGAGATGGAAGGTGAGGAAGGTGCCCATCAGCGGCCAGCGCAGGCCGCACCCGTAAACCACGGCGGCGTCGACCTCCTCGGTGGTGGCGATATCGTCGTTGATGAGCCACAAAGCCTCGCGCCACAAAGCCTCCATCAGCCGGTCGGCGATGAAGCCGACG
>JBAUXQ010000352.1:0-3888 GCA_049584355.1 Roseiarcus sp.
GGCCTGGGCCATGTCGGGCCGGCCGCCGCCGCCCTTGCCGCCGAGCGCCGCCGAGCCGAGCCGCACCAGCTCGACGGCGTTGAAGCGGTTCGTGAGGTCGGGGGTCACCGCGACGACGATGCTTGCCTTGCCGTCCTCGCTCGCGGCAGCGATCACGACCACTCCGGAGCCGACGTTCTGCTTGGCCTCGTCGGCGAGCGACTTCAGGTCCTTCATGTCGACCCCGCTGACCGCGCGGGCGTAGAGCTTGACGCCGCCGACGTCGCGCGCCGCGCCGGCTTCCCCTGTTCCCCCGCCCATCGCCAGCTTGCGCCTGGCCTCGGCGAGTTCTCGCTCGAGCTTGCGCTTGTCCTCGATCAGCGCTTCGAGCCTCTCGGCGGCTTCGCCAGCCGGCGCGCGCAACAAAGCCGCGAGATCCCCGTAAGCGCGGGAGTCCGCCTCGAGCCGCTTGCGCGCCTCGTCCCGCGTCTTGGCTTCGATGCGCCTGACCCCGGCCGCGACCGCGCTTTCGCCGACGATCGTGATGAGGCCGATGTCGCCGGTGCGATGGACATGGGTGCCGCCGCAAAGCTCGATCGAATAGGTGCGCTCGCGCTCGGCATCCTTGATTTCGCCCATGGTGACGACGCGCACTTCGTCGCCATATTTCTCACCGAACAAAGCGCGGGCGCCGGACGCGCACGCATCGTCGAGGCCCATGAGCCGCGTCGTCACCTCGGCGTTCTCCAGCACCACGTGATTGGCGATGTCCTCGACCTTTTCGAGCTCGGCGCGGGTGATCGGTTTGGGGTGGGCGATGTCGAAGCGCAGCCGCTCGGGCGAGACAAGCGATCCCTTCTGCGCGACATGATCGCCGAGCACCATGCGCAACGCCTCATGCAAAATGTGGGTCGCCGAATGGTTGGCGCGCGTCGCCGTGCGAGCCTCGTGATTGACGTGAAGCTCAACGGCCATGCCTGGGCTCGCCGCTCCCTCAGCGATCACAACATCATGGACGACAAGGTCGCCGAGCTTCTTGCGCGTATCGGTGACTTCGGCGCGGAAGCCGGAAGCGGTGATCTCGCCGACGTCGCCGACCTGGCCGCCGGACTCGCCGTAGAATGGCGTCTGGTTGAGGATCAGCGATCCCCGTTCGCCCGGATTGAGCGTCTCGACTTCGACGCCGTCCTTGACGACCGCGCGGATAACGCCCTCGGCGGTTTCGGTTTCGTAACCGAGAAATTCGGTCGCGCCGACGCGCTCACGTATGCCGTACCAAATGGTTTCGGTCGCCGCTTCCCCCGAACCGGACCAGGCGCGGCGCGCCTCGGCGCGCTGGCGCTCCATCGCCGCGTTGAACCCCTCGGTATCGACCGAAAGCCCGCGGGCGCGCAAAGCGTCTTGCGTGAGATCGAGCGGAAAGCCGTACGTATCGTATAAGCGGAACGCCGTTTCGCCGTTCAACACGCCGCCGTCGCCGAGTGAACGCGTCTCGTCCTCGAGGATGGCGAGACCCCGCGCCAGCGCCGAACGAAAGCGCGTCTCCTCGAGCTTGAGCGTCTCCGAAATAAGCGCCTCGGCCCGCACCAGCTCCGGATAGGCCTGGCCCATTTCGCGGGTCAGCGCCGGAACCAGGCGCCACATCAGCGGGTCGCGGGCGCCGAGAATCTGGGCGTGCCGCATCGCCCGGCGCATGATGCGGCGCAGCACATACCCGCGACCCTCGTTGGACGGCAGCACTCCGTCGGCGACCAGGAAGGCGGACGCGCGCAGGTGGTCGGCGATGACCCGATGCGAGGCGCGCTGCGGGCCGTCGGAATCGACGCCGGTGAGATCGGCGCTGGCGCGGATCAGGGCGCGAAACAGGTCGATGTCGTAGTTGTCGTGCACGCCCTGCAGCACGGCGGCGATGCGCTCGAGCCCCATCCCGGTGTCGATCGACGGGCGCGGCAGGTTGACCCGCTCGCCGCCGGGCAGGGTCTCGAACTGCATGAACACCAGATTCCAGATCTCGATGAAGCGGTCGCCGTCAGCGTCCGCCGAGCCGGGCGGCCCGCCGGGGATATGGTCCCCGTGATCGTAGAAAATCTCCGAGCACGGGCCGCAGGGGCCGGTGTCGCCCATCGCCCAGAAATTGTCGCTGGTGGCGATGCGGATGATCCGCTCCTGCGGCAAGCCGGATATCTTCTTCCACAGATTGAACGCTTCGTCGTCGTCGTAATAGACGGTGACGGTGAACTTCTCCGGCGGCAGGCCGAAGTCGCGCGTCAGCAGATCCCAGGCATATTCAATCGCATGGTCCTTGAAATAATCGCCGAACGAGAAGTTGCCGAGCATTTCGAAGAACGTGTGATGGCGCGCGGTATAGCCAACATTGTCGAGGTCGTTGTGCTTGCCGCCGGCGCGGACGCACTTCTGCGCCGTCGTCGCCCGCACGTAGGGGCGCTTTTCGACTCCGGTGAACACGTTCTTGAACTGGACCATGCCGGCGTTGGTGAACATGAGCGTCGGATCGTTGCGCGGCACGAGCGAGCTCGACGGGACGATCATGTGCCCGTTCCGGGCGAAGAACTGGAGGAAGCTCGATCGAATTTCGTTGACGCCGCTCATCTACGCATATCGCCTGAACCGGATGCCGCCCGATTTCGCGTTCTAGTCACGCGCTTCGATCAAACCGAATGAGCGCCGCCCCCGTCAAGCGCAACCTGTCGTTCCCGCGGACGCGACAATCCAGGGCCACCGCCGCCGCAGCCGTAAGTCTGGATACCCGCGTCGGAGGGTATGTGGTCTGCGGGTTGCAAATAGCGTGAAGCGGCTCACAAGAGCAAGGCCGCCAACAACGCCAACGGCAATCGAGCCGGAATTCGCCGCGAGGTTCGACGACAAGCGCAAAGGGAAATCGTCACGGTCGGCATAGCCCAATATGGGAAACGACCGGTCATCGGCAAGTCGGGAGAGACCCGAGCATGAGCCGAAAGCGGCGGCGCGAGAGCAGCGGGAGGTTATCCGCTCTCGCGCCGCCCGGGACGCGCGAAGGCCTTACCAACGCTTTCCTGGCGGATGGGCGCCGCCGAAGGCGGGGGACGCGAGGCGCGCCCAAAAGAAAGCGGATCAGGCTTCGGCGTCGTCGTCGGGTGAAGGACCGTCGTTTTCGAGAATGCGCTCGGCGATCAGGCCGGCGTTCTCCCGAATGGCGCGCTCGATCCTGTCGGCCGTCTCCGGACTGGTCTTCAAGAACGCCTTGGCGTTTTCCCGGCCCTGGCCGAGTCGCACGCTGTCGAAGGAAAACCAGGCGCCCGACTTCTCCACCACCCCGGCCTTGGCGCCGAGGTCGATCAGCTCGCCCTCCTTGGAGACGCCCTCGCCATACATGATGTCGAATTCGACCTGCTTGAACGGCGGCGCGACCTTGTTCTTAACCACCTTGACCCGGGTCTGGTTGCCGACCACCTGCTCCCGCTCCTTGATTGCGCCGATGCGGCGGATGTCGAGGCGGACGGAGGCGTAGAACTTGAGCGCGTTGCCGCCCGACGTCGTCTCGGGCGAGCCGTACATGACCCCAATCTTCATCCGGATCTGATTGATGAAGATCACCATCGTATTGGAGCGCGAGATCGAGGCGGTGAGCTTGCGCAGGGCCTGGCTCATCAGCCGCGCCTGCAATCCCGGCTGCGAATCGCCCATTTCGCCCTCGATTTCGGCCCTCGGCGTCAGCGCCGCGACTGAATCGATGACCAGCACGTCAATTGCGCCTGAACGCACCAGCGTATCGGTGATTTCGAGCGCCTGCTCTCCGGTGTCGGGCTGGGAAATCAGGAGATCGTCGAGTTTGACGCCGAGCTTGCGCGCATAGATCGGATCGAGCGCATGTTCAGCGTCGACGAAGGCGCAAACGCCGCCCTTTTTCTG
>JBAUXQ010000353.1:0-15498 GCA_049584355.1 Roseiarcus sp.
GCGATGGCCTTGCGGCAGGGGACGCCGGTCGGCGCCGGGCTGATCGACGCCCACGCTGGCGCAGCGGGCACGCTGGGGGCGCGCGCCGGAGGAAGGCATGTCGATCCGCGGCGGCGCCTGGCGCTGATCCTCGGCACGTCCTCGAGCTGCACGGCGCTCTCGGATGAACCCCGATTCGTCGAGGGAGTGTGGGGACCGCATTTCGCGGCGCTGACCCCCGATCAATGGCTCGTCGATGGGGGCCAGTCGGCGTTCGGCGCGGCGATCGATCATCTATTGCGGCTGCATCCGGCGTTTGCAGCGCTTTCGGCGCGCGCCGGACCGCATGCGCTGGCGGCGCTCGAGAAGGATATTGTCGCCCGCGCGGGCGGTCTGTCGTCTGCGGCGCTGATCGCCGAGGGGCTGCATGTCTTACCGGACTTCATCGGCAGCCGATCGCCGCTGGCCGATCCGGGAGCGCGGGGAGGCGTTTTGGGGATGGACCTGCGCGAAGACGCCGCGAGCCTGCAGGAGCTCCACATCGCCGGTCTTTGCGGCCTCGCCTATGGCCTCGCCGACATCGTCGGCAAGCTCGAGCGAGCCAGTTACGAATTCGACGCGATCGTCGTCAGCGGCGGCGCGGCGCGAAGCCCGTTGGTCCGCCAGATCATCGCCGATGCGTCCGGCAAGACGGTCGAGGCGCCAAACACGGCGGAGCCGGTGCTGCTGGGCTCGGCGATGATCGGCGCCGTAGCGGCGGGGACGCACACGCTTGGCTCGGCGATGGCGTCGATGGCGGCGATCGCGAATCGCTCGGCGCCGGCGGGCGGGGCGATTGCGGCGTTCCACGCCCGAAAGCGTCGCGCGCACGAAGTCCTTCGCCAAGCCGAGCGGGAGATTCGCCATGCGGCCCTGAAGCCCCGCTGGCCCGAGGTCGTCATTTTCGACTGCGACGGCGTGCTCGTCGACAGCGAAGTGATCGCGCTCGCCGTGACCCGTCGCCGGCTCGGCGAGGCTGGCCTTCAGCTGAGCGACGCGGAGACGCGCGATCGCTTCCTGGGACTGCGGCTCGATTCGGTCGTGCTCAGGGTCGAGGCTGAACTTGGGGCGCCGCTGCCGAAGGAGTTTCCCGACGATCTTTCGCGTGAGATTTTGGCGACATTCGCGCGCGAACTCAAAGGAATCGAAGGCGTACGGCAGGCTGTGGGCGGTTTAGCGTCGCGTGTTTGCGTCGCCTCTTCGAGCGCGCCCGAAAGGCTCAGCTTCGCGCTCCAGATCACCGGCTATGAGAAGCTGTTCGCGCCCAACATATTTTCCGCCGCCGAGGTCGCGCAGGGAAAGCCCAGTCCCGATCTTTTCCTTTTCGCAGCGCGCGCGATGGGCGCCGCGCCTGAGCATTGCCTGGTGATCGAGGACAGCGTTGCCGGCGTCGCCGCCGCGCGCGCAGCCGGAATGAGGGTGTTCGGCTTTGTCGGCGCGAGCCATTTCTCGCGCCTCGACGAGGGAGCGGATTTGACCGCGGCCGGCGCCGAACTCATCTTCGACGACATGGCTAAGCTGCCGGACATCGTGGCGGCGGGGGCGTCGCGAGCAGGCGCGGCGAACACGGGTTGAGGTCATGGCGCGCAAGTCGGAGCACGACGGTCTGAGGCTCGACGAGGCCGCGCGCGCGGGGTGGCTCTACTATGTCGCCGGCAACACGCAGGACGAGATCGCCCGCAAGCTCGGGATTTCGCGCCAGGCGGCCCAGCGCCTGGTTTCCCTGGCGATCAGCGAGCGGCTGATCAAGGTCCGGCTCGATCATCCGATCGCGCGATGCATGGAACTCGCCGCGGCGCTCAAACTGCGCTACGATCTGCGTTTCTGCGAAGTCGCGCCGACCGATCCCGGCTCGACGTCATCGACGCTCGGCATTGCGCAAGTGGCTGCGGCCGAGTTCGAGCGCTGGCTCAGGCGACCCGAGCCGGCGATCATCGGCATCGGCACCGGGCGCACGATGCGTGCCGTCGCCGACCAGTTGCCGGCGATGGAGTGCCCACAACACAAGCTGGTCGCGCTCGTCGGCACCACCAAGACCGACGGCTCCGCGTCATTCTACGACGTCATCATCCGGGTTTCCGACAGCGTGCGCGCGCCCCACTACCCGATGCCGGTTCCGGTCATCGCGCGCTCGATCGAGGAGCGAGAGCTCTTGACGAACCTCGCCTCGGTCCGGAGCCTGTTCGATCTCGTCGAGCGCACCGATGTGAGCTTCGTCGGCGTTGGCGCGGTGGGCGACTCGGCGGCGTTGGTGCAGGACGGCATTATCACCCGCCAGGAGGCCGAAGCTCTCCGGCAGGCTGGGGCGGTCGGCGAAATTACCGGCTGGGCGTTCGATTCAGCGGGGAAAGTGCTCGCGGAAGGGACCAACCAGCGGGTCGCGTCGGCGCCGTTGCGACCAGCTGATAATCGGCTTGTGATCGGCGTCGCCATGGGGCCGTCGCGGCGGGCTCCGATACGCGGAGCGCTCGCCGGGCGGCTTATTTCCGGCCTGGTGACCGACGAAGCGACCGCCGAGCATCTGCTGCAGCGTTGACTGAACCGCAAAAAAGTCATAGATCCTCAGATACTTAGTGGGACTGTACAGGGCTTGCCGAGAGCCGCGACAATTTTGCATTGACTTGGGCGGCGGGATATGGCGAATATTCGCCCGCTCAATTGGCAAATGCCCAACACCGGCATTGTCTCATCGGAGGAAACGCTATGAAGGTTCACGTGAAGGGCGTGCTGGGAGCGGTCGCGCTCGCAAGTTTCTCGCTGCCCGCCTACGCCGACACCACGCTGACGATCGCCACCGTCAACAACGGCGACATGGTCCGGATGCAGGGGCTGACGGAAGACTTCACCAAGGCCAATCCCGACATCAAGCTCAACTGGGTCACGCTCGAGGAGAACGTGCTGCGCCAGAAGGTGACGACCGACATCGCCACCAAGGGCGGACAGTTCGACGTCCTGACCATCGGCACCTACGAAGTTCCGATCTGGGCGAAAAAGAAATGGTTGGTGTCGCTCGACAAGCTTGGCGGCGACTACGACGTCGACGATCTTCTTCCCGCCATTCGCTCGGGTCTGTCGCTCGACAAGAATCTCTACGCCGCGCCCTTCTACGGCGAGAGCTCGTTCGTGATGTATCGCACCGACCTGATGGATAAGGCCGGGCTAAAGATGCCGGAGAGCCCGACTTGGGACTTCATTAGGCAGGCCGCCGACAAGATGAGCGACAAGGCCGCCGGTGTTTACGGCATCTGCCTGCGCGGCAAGGCCGGCTGGGGCGAGAACATGGCTTTCCTTACCGCCATGTCCAACTCATTCGGAGCGCGCTGGTTCGATGAGAAATGGAACGCCCAGTTCAATACGCCGGAGTGGAAGAAGACGCTCGATTTCTATGTTGCGCTGATGAAGGCCGATGGTCCTCCTGGCGCATCGTCGAACGGCTTCAACGAGAACCTGGCGCTGTTCAACGACGGCAAGTGCGGCATGTGGATCGACGCGACGGTTGCGGCCGGCTTCGTGACCGATCCGAAGCAATCCAGGGTTTCGGACAAAGTGGGCTTCGCGCTCGCGCCCAACGACGGGCTCGGCAAGAACGCCAACTGGCTCTGGGCATGGTCGCTCGCGGTGCCTGCCGGAACCTCCAAGGCCGATGCGGCGGAGAAGTTCATTTCCTGGGCGACCAGCAAGCATTATACCGAGCTCGTCGCCTCGAAGGTCGGCTGGGCGCAGGTCCCGCCAGGAACGCGCACATCGCTCTATAAGAACCCGGACTATCTGAAGGCGGCCCCGTTCGCCGAACTGACATTGAAATCAATCGAGTCGGCCGATCCGCTGCATCCGACGGTGAAACCGGTTCCCTATACGGGGGTGCAGTTTGTCGCAATCCCCGAGTTCCAGGGCATCGCCACGGACGTCGGGCAGGACTTCTCGGCCGCGCTGGCCGGGACGATGTCGGTCGACGATGCGCTGGCCAAGGCTCAGACCTCGACCGAGGCGGCGATGAAGAAGGCCGGCTACATCAAGTAAGCCGGACGGTTTTCGCTTCCGCGCGAGGCGGCCTTATGGACGTTCCTCCCCGTCCCGCCCCCTTTCCGTTCGCGGAAAGGGGGATAGGGGGAGGAGTTGAGAACTGAACGAAGAACGCGCGCATTGGTCTCGCCCCGGCTCTCTAAAGCCGGTGGACCAGTTGCCGAGAAAGCCTGCGTCGGCGCCAATTAGGCGATCGACTGGCGGGACGCGGGGAGAGAGGGCGACAGGGATGGCGACGCAGCAAACTACCACCGCGGGCCGCGCTCTTGTCGCGCCGTCGGTCATCCTGCTCTTCGTGTGGATGATCGTGCCGCTCGTCATGACCCTCTATTTCTCGACCCTGCGCTACAGCCTGCTCGATCCGGACAATGTGAGCTTCGTCGGGCTGCAAAACTACACGGCGTTCCTCAGCGATCCGGATTTTCTCACCGCTCTGTGGAACACCCTGGTCCTTGTCGCCTCGGTGCTCGTCATCAGCGTGTGCGGCGGCATTCTCGTGGCGCTGCTGATGGATCAGCCGGTCTTCGGCCAGAACGTGTTGCGGCTCATGGTGATCGCGCCGTTCTTCGTCATACCAACGGTCAGCGCGCTGGTGTGGAAGAACCTGTTGATGAATCCGGATTCTGGATTATTCGCCTGGATCGCCCGATCGTTCGGGTTCGATCCGATCGTCTGGTTCACCAACTGGCCTATGCTATCGGTAATCATCATCGTCTCATGGGAATGGCTGCCGTTCGCGAGCCTCATCCTCCTGACCGCGCTGCAGTCGCTCGATGAGGAGCAGAAGGAGGCCGCTTCGCTCGACGGCGCCGGACCGTTCTCCTACTTCGGCTACATTGTGCTACCGCACATCTCGCGCGCGATCACCGTCGTCATCCTGATTGAGACGATCTTCCTGTTGAGCATATTTGCTGAAATTTACGTGACCACTTCGGGCGGCCCCGGCATCGCGACGACCAACATTCCTTTCCTCGTCTACAAGCAGGCGCTGCTCAACTTCGACATCGGCGGCGCCTCGGCCGGCGGCATCATCGCTGTCATTCTCGCCAACATCGTTGCGTTTTTCCTGGTGCGCATCATAGGCAGGAACTTGGAGGGCTGAACGATGGCGTTGAAGCAATCAACCGGCAAACGCATCGGGGTCACGATCGTCGCATGGGTCGTCGCGTTCCTGATTTTCTTCCCAATTCTGTGGACCTTCCTGACCAGCTTCAAGACCGAGCTCGACGCCATCGCGATGCCGCCTAAGTTCCTCTTCTTCAACTGGACGCTGGAAAACTATGCCGAGGTTCAGCAGCGGTCGGACTATCTGAAGTTCGCTGGGAATTCGATAATCCTGTCGATCGGCGCGAATCTCGTAGGTCTAGCCATCGCCGTTCCGGCCGCCTGGTCGATGGCGTTCGCGCCCGGCAAACGCACCAAGGATCTCTTGATGTGGATGCTGTCGACCAAGATGATGCCGGCGGTCGGAGCGCTCGTGCCAATTTATTTGATATTTCGTAATCTGCACCTGCTCGATAGCCTGTTCGGCGTTGGCGTCGTTCTGATGCTGATCAATCTCCCGCTGCTGATCTGGATGCTCTACACCTATTTCAAGGAGATCCCGGTCGATATCCTCGAGGCCGCGCGCATGGACGGGGCTTCCCTCCTGAACGAGATCATCTACGTACTGACGCCAATGGCTGTGCCGGGCATCGCCTCGACGATGCTTCTGGCGGTCATCCTCTCGTGGAACGAAGCATTCTGGACGCTTAATCTCACAACCTCCAACGCCGCTCCGCTGCCGGCCTTCATCGCCTCCTTCTCGGCGCCAGAAGGGTTCTTCTGGGCCAAACTCTCGGCGGCGTCGACGCTCGCCATCGCGCCCATTCTCATTCTTGGCTGGTTCTCGCAGAAGCAGCTGGTCCGAGGCTTGACCTTCGGCGCCGTCAAATGATCCCGCAATAAGGAATTGCCGCCATGGGAAGCATCCAACTGAAAGACGTACGGAAAGCGTTCGGCGCAGTCAGCATCATCAACGGCGTCAATCTCAACATCGAAAACGGCGAGTTTGCGGTGTTCGTCGGGCCGTCCGGTTGCGGCAAGTCGACGCTCCTGCGACTCATCGCCGGGCTCGAGGACGTCACCTCCGGACAGGTGCTGATAGACGCCAAGGACATGACGGCTATCGGGCCGGCGCAGCGCGGCCTCGCCATGGTGTTCCAGTCCTATGCGCTCTATCCGCACATGAGCGTGCGCGGCAACATCGCCTTCGCGCTCAAGATGGCTGGACAAAGCGCGGATGTCATCGATCAGAAAGTGCGCAAGGCGGCCGGTACCCTGAACCTCACCGACTATCTCGATCGCAAACCGCGCCAGCTCTCCGGCGGCCAGCGTCAGCGTGTCGCCATCGGCCGCGCGATCGTGCGCGAACCGAAGGCGTTCCTGTTCTACGAGCCGCTCTCCAATCTCGACGCCGCGCTGCGCGTGCAGATGCGAATCGAGATCGGCGAGCTTCACGAAGCGCTCAAGACGACGATGATCTATGTCACCCACGATCAGGTCGAGGCGATGACCATGGCCGACAAGATCGTCGTGCTCGACCGCGGCTCGGTCGCGCAGGTCGGCACGCCGCTCGAGCTTTACAACAAGCCGAACGGCCTCTTCGTCGCCGGCTTCATCGGCTCGCCGACCATGAACCTGATCAAGGGCGCGCCAGCGGCGAAGCGCGGCGCGGAAACCATTGGCATCCGCCCCGAGCACGCCGACGTGTCGACGAGCGCGGGGGAGTGGCCTGCCAAGGTGCGCCTCACCGAGCACCTCGGCTCCGACACTTTCGTCTACGCGGAAGGTGATGGAATCGGGCCACTGACGCTGCGTCTCGAGGGCGAGGCTCCACTAGAGCCGGGCCAGAAGATTTTCGTCACGCCGAGGGAAGCGCACCTGCATCGCTTCGACAAGGACGGCCGGAGGATCGGCTGACGGCCGCGCGGGCCTCAGGACTTCTGATGAGTTCGCGGGGGAGCGTCGCGACGAGGGTGACGAGATGAGTGTGAAACTGTCTTCCGCGACCCTGTCGAGACTGCCGAAGACGGTCGGCGTTCCGAAATATAAGCGTTCCGACCTCAAGGCCGGCATCTTCCACATCGGCGTCGGCAACTTCCATCGCGCCCACCAGGCCGTCTATCTCGATGATCTATTCAATTCCGGCTCCGATTACGACTGGGCGATCGTCGGCGCGGGCGTGCGCGAGCCCGACATCGCGATGCGGGAGAAGCTCGCGGCGCAGGATTGGTTCACCACCGTCGTCGAGCAGGAAGCGGAGTCGAGCGCCGCGCATGTGACCGGCGTCATGGTCGATTTCGTGAAGCCCTTCGATGTCGCCGCCAATCTCGCCGCGCTGACGGATCCCAGGATCCGCATCGTCTCGCTGACCGTCACCGAGGGCGGCTATTATGTCTCCCCCGCCACTCAGCATTTTGACCCCGGACATCCCGACATCGCAGCCGACGGCAAGAATCCCGATGCGCCTAGGACGGCTTTCGGCCTTATCGTCGCGGGCCTCAAAAAGCGCCGCGCGGCGGGCGTCGCGCCTTATACGGTGATGTCCTGCGACAATCTTCCTGGCAACGGACATGTCACGGAGAACGCCGTCGTCGGATTGGCCGAACTGTCCGATCCTGCCCTGGCAAAATGGATTCGCGGCAACGTCGCATTTCCGAACGGGATGGTCGATCGCATCACGCCGGCGACGACCGAACGCGAGCGCGCGATCCTCAAGGACCAGTGGGGAGTTGAGGACAACTGGCCGGTCTTCTGCGAGGAGTTCAAACAATGGGTCGTGGAGGACAAGTTCCCCTCCGGCCGCCCGGCGCTCGACAGGGTCGGCGTCACCTTCACCAGCGACGTCGCTCCCTACGAATTCATGAAGATCCGGATCCTCAACGGCGGCCACGCGGCGATCGCCTATCCCGCCGGCCTGCTCGACATTCATTTCGTGCACGAGGCGATGGAGGACAGGCAGATCGCAGAGTTCCTCGAAACGCTGGCCAAGCGCGAGATCATTCCCGTCGTGCCCCCGCCGCCAAAGGTAGACCTTGAAGCCTATCGCCGGAAGGTCGCCGAACGCTTCGCCAATCCGAAGATCGGCGACACCGTCTCGCGCCTTTGCTTCGACGGCTCGAACCGCCAGCCGAAATTCATCCTGCCGGCCGCACGCGACCGGCTCAAGGCGGGCGCGGGCGTGAGCGGACTTGCGCTCTGCTCCGCCCTCTGGTGCCGCTACTGCTATGGCGAAACGGAGAGCGGAAAGTACATCCCTCCGAACGACCCGGGCTGGGAGCGCTTGCAAGCGGCCGCCCGGCCGGCGCGCGGCGATCCAAAGGCGTGGCTCGCTATGGGCGACATCTTTGGCGATCTCGCGGCCAATGCCGCTTATGTCAAGACCTTCTCCTCGGCGCTGTCCTCATTGTGGAGCAAGGGCGTTCGGGCGACGCTGGCCGACTATCTCAGCGCGAAGGCCTGACACGAAGACCGCGCCGCCGAGGCCGGCGAATAGCACTAAGGGCACGGCAAGGTCGCGTCATGTATCTTGAGCGCTTCAATCTCAAGGCCCGCGTCGCGGTCGTCACCGGCGGCGGCCAGGGCATCGGCCTTGCCTGCGTAGAGGCGCTGTTGGAGGCCGGGGCGCACGTCTATATCGCCGACCGCAATCCCAAGGCGGTCGCGGAGGGCCAGGCGGCGATGAAAGCCAAGGGCTACGTCGCCGAGGTCATCGAGATGGAGGTGACCGACTCGAAGCAGGTGGACGCGGCCGCCGCGCGGGTGATGAAGGAGAAAGGCCGGATTGACATTCTGGTCTGCAACGCCGGCATCGCGCGCTCGGAGACTGCGGCGGAAGACGTGACCGACGAGCACTGGCTTAACGTCATTGACGTCAACCTCAACGGCCTTTTCTGGTGTTGTCGCGCGTTCGGCCGGCACATGTTGGCCGCCGGGCGCGGCTCGATCGTCAATATCGGTTCGATGTCGGGCGTCATCGTCAACAAGCCGCAGCCACAAGCCTATTACAACGCCTCCAAGGCCGCCGTGCATCATCTGACAAAGTCGCTCGCCGCCGAATGGGGCGCCCGCGGCGTGCGCGTCAACGCCGTCGCCCCGACCTACATCAATACGCCGCCCACCGCCTTCGCCAAGACCAACAAGCCGATGTTCGGCGCCTGGATCGACGGCACGCCGATGGCGCGCATGGGCGAACCTGACGAGATCGCCGCCGTCGTCATGTTTCTTGCTTCCGACGCCGCCAGTTTGATGACCGGGTCGATCGTGCTGGCTGACGGCGGCTACACCTGCTGGTAAAGTCGGGCGGCGATAGGGGGCGCACCATGGATCTCGGGCTCAAGGGCAAGGTCGCCGTCGTCACCGGCGGCAGCGTCGGAATCGGCCTCGCGATCGCTGAGGGCCTCGCCGCGGAGGGCGTGGACCTCGTGATCGCGGCGCGCGGGGTGCAGCGCGTTCGCGCGGAGACCGGCCGTATCGCCAAAGCCTTCGGGGTCCGCGCCGAAGGGGTCGCCTGCGACGTCTCGACGCGCCAGGGGACGGATGACCTCGTCGCCGACGTCGAGCGATTATTCGGCGGCGCCGACATTCTCATCAACAACGCCGGCACCGGCAGCAACGAGACGGTGTTGGAGGCGCCGGACGAGAAATGGCAAGCCTACTGGGACCTGCACGTGATGGCCGCGGTCAGGCTAGCGCGCGGACTCGCCCCGGCAATGAAGAGGCGCGGCGGCGGCGTCATTCTCCACAACGCCTCGATCTGCGCCGCCCAGCCGCTGTGGTACGAGCCGATCTACAACGTGACCAAGGCGGCGCTGATGATGTTCTCGAAGACGCTTTCGACCGAACTCATCGGCGACAACATCCGGGTGGATTGCGTCAACCCCGGCCTCATTCTGACCCCCGACTGGATCAAAACCGCGAAGCAATTGACCGCCGGCAAGGGCGGCGACTGGCAGGCCTATCTCGACGCCGTCGCGCGCGAGCACGCGCCGATCAAGCGCTTCGCCACGCCGCAGGAACTGGCCAACTTCTTCGTCTTCCTGTGCTCCGACCGGGCGAGCTATTCGGTCGGTTCGACCTATTACGTCGACGGCGGCATGCTGAAGTCGGTCTGAGCCCGGCTTTCGGCCGCCGGGCTCCGCCGGCCATATTTAGTGGCGGCTTTCGGCGACCTGATCCGCTCCGCGCCCGGCGCGTTGGCAATCCGTAAGCCGGATCAGGTTGGTGACGCCGACAACGCCACGGACGCTTCGAGCGTCAAACTCGGCGCAAGTCCTTTGATAGGGGAGGTCCACCGTTCCGGAAACGGTGACCCAGCCGTTCTCGACATCGACGCTCAGATGGTCCCGGGGGACCCGCAAGTCCCAATAGAGCGCGTTCAACACGCCCGTGCGCACGTCTTCGCTCTGCGAACGCATTCTCGTCCTCCTCCCGCCTATGGCGCTCTCAACAATTCAAACGCCAGGCTCTCGACGGCCTCGCTGCTTGATACTGGCAAAGCGATAGCGCGCCAGTTGAGCGGAATTTTGGCGGGTTGGTTGCGGCGGGCGCCCCGCGGTGGATCAAATCTGCGGTCGCGGCTCGGATTCGGCTTCGCTGAACATCGTTTCCTCAACGTTCATCGCGTTGCCGCGCCAGACGATGGCATGGCCGGTCCAGGCCTTGGCGAACACCAGCGGCAGCAGCAGATCTCGGGCGACCCACGCCAAAGGCATTCGCCACGATACTGGCCAGCCTGAAACGAAGGCGAGGACCGCCTCGGCGCCGTACCAAAAAGCCGCCATCGCGGCGACGCTGAAGACGACGTTCACCCCGAATTGCGGCGCGGCGAAACCGGCCGCCGCGAGGGTGAACAGGCTCGTGGTCAAAATCTCGGGCAGGAAAAAAAGCGGAAATGTCGCGCGCCGCAGTCGCGCCCAGCGAACCTGCCGCGACCAGACGTCCTTCAGGCGCCGCCGGCCGAGCGGCTGCTGGAATGGCTGGTCGACGAGGTGGGCGTTCAGCCCTTGGGCGTTGATGAGCTTGGTCGCCGCCGCGTCTTCGGCGATCTCGGCCCCCAAAGCCTCGATGCCTCCGCCCGCCTCCAGGATTTCGCGACGCCACAGCATCGTCTTGCCCTGAGCGAAGCCATAACCGGAGGAATCGCCGGCGTACTGCCAGCGCGCCTCATAGGTGTTGAGAAAGGCGCACTCGATGTCGGCGGCGAAAGACTCGGGACGCGTGCCGATCGGCGGGGCGCAGACAATCCCGGTGTGGGAGCCCCAGCGCGCGAGCAAACGTTGAATGTAGTCGCTCGGCATGAGGACGTTGGAATCGGCAATGATCACCCAATCGTGGCGCGCCGCCTTCCATCCCTTGACGACGTTGTTGAGCTTGGGATTGGCGCTGATCCGGTCATCGCCGATGAGTAGACGCGCCGGACGATGCGGATTGGAGTCGATCGCGCCGCGCACCAGGGGAGCGATCGGGTCGTCCGCGCTGGCGAGACAGAAGACGATCTCGTAGGTCGGATAGTCGAGCGCGAAGATCGATCGAAGCGTGTCGCGCGAAAACGTCTCGACACCGCACAAGGGCTGCACGATCGTGACGCCTTGGGCGTCGTTCGGCGCTGGCGTCCGGCCCGGCCGCCACCTGCATCGGCGGGTCGCGAGCGCGACGCTCAGCCCATGAATCCCCGCGCTGGTAGCGCAAATCCCCGCCGCCAGGGCGCTGATGGTCATGGGTCGAGACTACCCGAATCACTTGGCCTTGTCACACCATATTGCCGCGCCGGCGCGACGCTTCTATGAAGGCGAAATGGCCTCCCCCCCGGTCGTCCGTTTCGCACCCTCGCCGACTGGGCGCATCCACATCGGCAACGCCCGCACCGCACTGCTGAACTGGGTGTTCGCCAGGCGCCGCAATGGAACCTTCATCCTGCGCTTCGATGACACGGATGCCGAGCGTTCGAAGGCGGAATATGCCGACGCGATCGAGGCCGATCTAAAGTGGCTGGGAATCACACCGGACCTGGTGCGCCGCCAATCGGAGCGGATGGCGGCCTACGACGAAGCAGCCGCAAGGCTCAGAGCCCTGGGCCGGCTCTACGCCGCCTATGAGACGGCGGACGAGCTCGACCGACGCCGCAAGCGGCAACAGGCGCTTGGCCGGCCGCCGACCTATGATCGCGCCGCCTTGCGCCTGTCGGAAGCCGAGCGCGCGGCGTTCGAAGCTTCGGGCCGCAAGCCGCATTGGCGTTTCCTGCTCGAACCGACCATAGTGCGTTGGGACGACGTGGTGCGGGGCGAGAGCCACATCGACTGCGCGTCGCTGTCCGATCCGGTCCTCCGCCGCGAGGACGGGACCTACCTCTATACGCTGCCCTCGGTGGTGGACGACATCGACTTCGGCGTCACCCATGTCATCCGCGGCGAGGATCACGTCACCAACACAGCGGTGCAGATTCAGATTTTCGAGGCCCTCGCCCGCGCTACGCCCCGTTTCGGCCACCACAACCTCTTGACCGACGTTGGGGGCGGGGGGCTTTCGAAGCGCACCGGCGCGCTGTCGATCGCCTCGTTGCGCGCGAAGGGAATCGAGTCGCTCGCCGTCGCCGCGCTCGCCGTCCTGGTCGGCTCGGCCGAGGCGGTGCGTCCCGTCGATTCGCTCGACGAACTGACGGGCCTGGTCGATCCATCGCATCTCTCTCACGGCGCGGCGCGCTTCGACGAAGCCGAGCTTGAAGCGCTTTCGGCGCGCACGCTGCATCGCCTGCCTTATGCGGCGGTCGCCGATCGGCTGGCCGCGCTCGGCGTCGCTGGACCGAAGGCCGAAGCGCTATGGCTGGCGGTTCGCGGCAACCTCTCGCGTCTCGACGACGCGGCGATATGGCGGGAAGTCGTCGAGGGCGAGGTCGCCCCGATCGTCGAGGACGCCGATTTTCTCAAGCTCGCCGTCTCATGCGCGCCCGAGGGCCCATGGGACCAATCGACCTGGGGCGCGTGGACGACGCGGCTCAAGGAGCTCACCGGCCGCAAGGGGCGAGCGCTGTTTCACCCCTTACGCTTGGCGTTGACCGGCCGCGAGGCGGGGCCGGAGCTCGCCGCCCTCCTGCCGCTGATGGGCCGCGCTAGAGCGCTGGCCCGACTATCCGGACAATCCGTTTGACCCCGTCCGGTCCGGTGACTTCCACCGTTCGCCCCTGATTCACGCTGAAGCTCTTCGCGCCCTCGACGTCGTCGCCGGCGATGCCCGACGCTTCGCGGCTGACCGTCGCGGTCTCGGCGCTGAGTTTGGTGTCCGTTCCGTTGATGTCGAGGACTGGCGCGTTCGCTGCGTCGCCAGGGGGCGTCGCGCCAGGCGCGGCCCCCGGCCCGGCGACGACTGCCGCGCCGGGCGCGCCGGGCTTTGCCTTCGGATCCACGGCCGGCTTGGCCTTCGGGTCAATGATCGGGCGGGCCATTTCGGCCGATTTCTCCGGCGTCACGATGATGTCGTGCTTCTCGTGGCCGTACCTCGCCTCGGCGTCGGCGAGGGCCTCCGCCCAGCTCTCTCCCTTGCGTCGGCAAGAGCAGCCCGGGTCGTAACTTTGCTCGAATTTTCCTGCGTTCGGCAAATTGGTGTAAGGCTCGCCCGTCGCCGACTCGGCCTCGTCGATCGTTCCGCCAAACGGAAACGAATAAAGCGCCACGTCGGCGTTGGGGCACAACGCCCTGCAGACTTCCTCCAGACTGTCGGCGCGGCTCCCGGCGCCGGAATAGGAAACCGGAAAGAAGCTGCCGTCACAAGTGCGCACGCAAACCGCGTAGGAGCCCGCATGCGCCACGACGCCGCTCCTGTCGGCGGGCTGCCCGGACTCGGTGGTGCGGTCAGGCGACCCGTGGTCGAGCGGCTCGAATCTGGCGTCCATCTGCGGCTGCTGCTGCTGCGGGGTCGCGAGCCTCGCGACGCCGCCGAACAAGGCCTCCAGGAAGTTGGTTGGACGCGGCGGCGCATTCCCGCATTCAGCGTTGTAGCGGGCGATGAGATCGCCGGCGCCGCCGCCGGCGCGCGCCTGCAGATCGGCGAGATTGGCCTGCATGCGCGCGATCTGGCCGTTGAGCTCGCCGCATTGCGGCGGCGGATCCGAGCCGAAGAACAAAATCTTGCGATTTCCGCAGCCGAGCGACCGCGCAGAGCCCTCGGTGCGCGCGAGTTCGGCGCGTTGCCGCTCGACCGCGGCTTCCGCGCCGCTCGAACCATGGCGCGAGGCGATCGCTTGCTGAAGGCGCGCGCAGTCGGCGCTGTTCTGCGCCAGGGCGCCGCCGGAGCCGAAAGCGGCGATCAACGCCGCCAGCGCGGCGAAAGCCCCGGCCGACCCCAGAAACCTGCCGCCTCGGAGCGCGGTTCCCATACCAGTCATCGCCGCCTTCATCCCATGAACCGCCTATGCCGGCGCCCCGAGGCCGAATCTACGGGGTTAAAGACCGGCATCGCGGCGCGAACAAGGCGCGCCCATCCGGTCCCGCGTCGGGGCGCTTCATACGTAATTTCGCCGGCAGGCGCTAGCCCGCGGGCTGCGCTTGCGCTTATGGCTTCGTCCGGCCGGGTCGGGCATAATCGGCCGATGGCCGAAGCGGACGCGCGCGCAACCAATGCGCCCGAGATCACCGTCAGCGAACTCTCGGGCGCGCTCAAGCGCGCCATCGAGGACCGGTTCGGCTACGTGCGCGTCCGGGGCGAGATCTCCGGCTATCGCGGGCCCCATTCCTCCGGCCACGCCTATTTCAGCCTCAAGGACGCCAACGCGCGCCTCGACGCCGTCATCTGGCGCACCGCCTTTCAGCGGCTGCGGGTCAAGCCCGAAGAAGGGCTCGAGGTCGTCGCGACCGGGAAACTGACCACTTTTCCGGGTAAATCGAGCTACCAGATCGTCATCGAGGCGTTGGAGCTTGCCGGCGTCGGGGCGCTGATGGCGCTGCTCGAGGCGCGGCGAAAGAACCTCGCCGCGGAAGGGCTGTTCGACGCCGCGCGCAAGCGCAAAGTCCCGTTCCTGCCGATGGTCGTCGGCGTGGTGACGTCGCCGACCGGCGCCGTCATTCGCGACATCCTCCACCGACTCGCCGACCGGTTCCCGGTCCGGGTCGTCGTCTGGCCGGTCAGGGTGCAGGGAGAGACCTCCGCGGCCGAGGTCGCAGCGGCGATCGACGGCTTCAACGCGCTTCCGGCGGACGGAAATACCGCGCGGCCTGACGTGCTGATCGTCGCCCGCGGCGGCGGCTCGCTCGAAGACCTCATGAGCTTCAACGACGAGGCGGTGGTGCGCGCCGCCGCCCGTAGCGCGATCCCGGTCATCGCCGCCGTTGGCCACGAGACCGACTGGACACTGCTCGATCACGCGGCGGACCTGCGCGCGCCGACGCCGACCGCGGCGGCCGAATTCGCCGTGCCGGTCCGCGC
>JBAUXQ010000354.1:0-3832 GCA_049584355.1 Roseiarcus sp.
GTCGAAAGCGATGCGGATCGAGAGGTATTTCACCAAGCCGGACGTCTCCCCCTATGAGCTCGTCGCCTTCGCGACGACCAAGAGCGAAATCCGCAATCCTGACGGCTCGGTCGTGTTTTCGCTCGAGGGCGTCGAGGTTCCGGCCGCCTGGAGCCAGGTCGCGGCCGACGTGCTGGCGCAGAAATATTTCCGCAAGGCGGGCGTGCCGGCGCGGCTGAAGCGAATCGAGGAGGAGGGCGTTCCGTCCTTCCTGTGGCGCTCGGTCGCCGACGAGACCGCGCTCGGCGCGCTGCCGAAGAACGAGCGCTTCGGCTCCGAGGCCTCGGCCAAGCAGGTGTTCGACCGCCTCGCCGGGGCCTGGGCCTATTGGGGCTGGAAGGCCGGCCTGTTCGACGGCGAGGACGACGCGCGCGCCTATTTCGACGAGATGCGGCTCATGCTCGCGCGTCAGGTCGGCGCGCCCAATTCGCCGCAATGGTTCAACACCGGCCTCCATTGGGCCTATGGCGTCGATGGGCCGAGCCAGGGCCATTATTACGTCGACTTCGAAACCGGCAAACTCGTCAAGTCGAAGTCGGCTTACGAGCATCCGCAGCCGCACGCCTGCTTCATCCAGGGCATCAACGACGACCTGGTCAACGAAGGCGGCATTATGGACCTGTGGGTGCGCGAGGCGCGCCTGTTCAAATACGGCTCCGGCACCGGCTCCAACTTCTCGCTTCTGCGCGGCGAGAACGAGAAGCTCTCAGGCGGCGGGCGATCGTCCGGCCTGATGTCGTTCTTGAAGATCGGCGACCGCGCGGCGGGCGCGATCAAGTCGGGCGGCACGACGCGCCGCGCCGCCAAGATGGTGGTCGTCGACGTCGATCATCCCGACATCGAGGCCTATATCGACTGGAAGGTGAACGAGGAGCGGAAGGTCGCCGCGCTCGCCGCCGGCTCCAAAATCGTCAAGCGGCACTTGAAGGCGGTCTTCCGCGCCTGCGTCAATTGCGAGGGATCGGGCGACGACTGCTTCAATGTCGACATGAACCCGGCGCTCAAGCGCGAGGTGAAAGCGGCGCGCAAGAACGACGTGCCCGAAGGCATCATCAAGCAGGTCATACAATACGCCCGCCAGGGCTATTCCCAGCTCGATTTCGACAGCTACGACACCGATTGGGAGTCGGAGGCCTATCTCACCGTGTCCGGGCAGAACTCCAACAATTCGGTGCGGGTGAACGACGAGTTCCTCAAGGCGGTCGAGAATGACGGCGACTGGAATCTGACCCGCCGCCTCGACGGCAAGGTCTCGAAGACCATGAAGGCGCGCGACCTGTGGGAGAAGATCGGCTACGCCGCCTGGGCCTCGGCCGATCCGGGCATCCAGTACCACACCACCATCAACGATTGGCACACCTGCCCCGAGTCGGGGCCGATCCGCGCCTCGAATCCGTGCTCCGAGTACATGTTCCTCGACGACACGGCCTGCAATCTCGCTTCGCTCAACCTCATCCAGTTCCGCGATTCGGTCAGCAAGGCGTTCGACGTCAAGGGTTACGAGCACGCGATTCGTCTGTGGGCGCTGACGCTTGAGATCTCGGTCGCAATGGCGCAGTTCCCGTCCCGGGAGATCGCGCGCCTGTCGTACGATTACCGCACGCTCGGCCTCGGCTACGCCAATATCGGCGGCCTCCTCATGTCGTCGGGCATCCCGTATGACAGCGACGAGGGCCGCGCGATCTGCGGCGCGCTTTCCGCCATCCTCACCGGACGCGCCTATGCGACTTCGGCCGAGATCGCCGCCAAGAGCGGCGCCTTCCCCGGCCATCGAAACAATGCGGAAGCGATGCTGCGGGTCATCCGCAATCATAAGCGCGCCGCCGACGGCGAGGCCGGGGCTTACGAGAAGCTCTCGGTCGCGCCGACCCCGCTCGATCACGGCGAGCTCGCCAAGGCCGGCCCGGAATGGGCGGAGCTCAGCCAGGCCGCGCGCGCCGCGTGGGGCGACGCCCTGACCCTCGGCGAAAAGTACGGCTATCGCAACGCCCAGGTCTCGGTGATCGCGCCGACCGGCACCATCGGCCTGGTCATGGATTGCGACACCACCGGCATCGAGCCCGACTTCGCGCTGGTCAAGTTCAAGAAGCTCGCCGGCGGCGGCTATTTCAAGATCATCAACCGCGCCGTGCCCGAGGCCCTGCGCACGCTTGGCTACGACGAGAAGCAGATCTCCGACATCGTCGCCTATGCGGTCGGCCGGGCGACGCTCGCCCATGCGCCGGGCGTCAATCATGCGGCGCTTAAGGCCAAGGGCCTGCCTGAGGCAGCGATCGACAAGGTCGAAGCGGCGCTCGCCGGCGCGTTCGACATCCGCTTCGTCTTCAACAAGTGGACGCTCGGAGCGGAGACGCTGAGCGGCGCGCTCAAGATCCCGCCGGAGCGCTATGACGCGCCGGGCTTCGACCTCCTTGGCGCGCTCGGCTTCTCCAAGGCCGAGATCGAGGCCGCGAACAGCTTCGCCTGCGGCGCGATGACGCTCGAGGGCGCGCCCTATCTCAGACATGAGCATCTGCCGGTGTTCGACTGCGCCAACCCCTGCGGGCGCACGGGCAAGCGCTATCTCTCGGTCGAAAGCCACATCAGGATGATGGCGGCGGCGCAGCCGTTCATCACGGGCGCGATCTCGAAGACCATCAACATGCCGAACGACGCGACGGTCGAGGATTGCAAGGACGCCTATATGCTCAGCTGGCGGCTCGGCCTCAAAGCGAATGCGCTCTACCGCGACGGCTCGAAGCTGTCGCAACCCTTAAGCTCGCAATTGATCGAGAACGACGAGGAGGACGACGAGGCGGTCGAGACGCTGGTTCAGCTGAACGCCCCCGCGCGCGCCGCGGCGATCGCGGAGCGGATCGTCGAACGCGTCGTCGAGCGGGTCGAGCGCACCCGCGAGCGCGAGAAGCTGCCCGACCGCCGCAAGGGCTACACCCAGAAGGCGGTGGTCGGCGGGCACAAGGTCTATCTGCGCACCGGCGAATATCAGGACGGGCGGATCGGCGAGATCTTCATCGACATGCACAAGGAGGGCGCCGCCTTCCGCTCGCTGATGAACAATTTCGCCATCGCCATCTCGCTCGGCCTGCAGTATGGCGTGCCGCTCGAGGAATATGTCGAGGCCTTCACCTTCACCCGCTTCGAGCCGGCCGGCTTCGTCCAGGGCAACGACGCGATCAAGAACGCGACCTCGATCCTCGACTATATCTTCCGCGAACTCGCCATCTCCTATCTCGGCCGCAACGACCTCGCCCATATCGCGCCGGAAGAGATCGGCGCGACCGTGCTCGGCGGCGGCGTCGACCAGGACAAGGCGCCGGAAGCCTCGGCTGGCGCGCCTGCGGCCGCGTCCATCGTCTCGCGCGGCCTCGTGCGCTCGAAGGCCGACAAGTTGATGCTGGTGCGCCAGGCGACAGCGGCCGAAGGGCAGGGGAAAGCGGGCGCTTCGCCCGCGGGCGGCTACGTCCAGGGCGCCACCGCGCTCAAGCCCCCGGGCTTAGACCCGGGGGTCGCCGAACCCGCGCAGCTCGCCTTCGGCGCCGCCGCGGGCGAGACCGTCGCCGAGAAGCGCGCCGAAGCGCGGATGAAGGGCTACGTCGGCGAAGCCTGCCCGGAGTGCGGCAACTTCACCATGGTGCGCAACGGCACCTGCCTGAAGTGCGACACCTGCGGGGCGACGACGGGGTGCAGTTGAAGAGGGTCTGGTCTTGGCAAAGGAATATTTCGATTTAATCGTTCTTACCCCGCTTTCCGAGGAGACCGCTCAGACGTTTGAAGTCTTCTCCTTGCGGAAGGA
>JBAUXQ010000355.1:0-2156 GCA_049584355.1 Roseiarcus sp.
ACCTCGATCGGTTCGATCTCGCCCGGATGAGCAAAGCGCTGATCCGGGCGGTCAACGCCCGGGTCAAGGCCGATGTCGTCGTCGACGTCGGGGTGCAGGAGTTCACCTACGCCCCGATCAGCGACACTCACGGGCGTCCGGGACCTTAGGCCGCCCGCGGCGCTCCGGCCCCTTCGAGGCGGCGATCAACTCGACGAAGCGGCGGAAGAGATAGTGGCTGTCGCGCGGCCCGGGCGAAGCCTCGGGGTGATATTGCACCGAGAAAGCCGGACGGTCCGCGAGCGCAATGCCGCAATTCGAGCCGTCGAACAGCGACACATGCGTCTCCTCGGCGTTGGCCGGCAGGGTCGCGCGATCGACCGCGAAGCCGTGGTTCATCGACACGATTTCGACCTTGCCAGTGGTGAAGTCCTTCACCGGATGATTGGCGCCGTGATGGCCCTGCGGCATTTTGAGGGTGCGCGCGCCGACCGCGAGCCCCAGGAGCTGATGGCCGAGGCAGATGCCGAACAGCGGCGTTTTCGCCGCCAAGAGCCCTTTGATGGTCGGCACGGCGTATTCGCCGGTGGCCGCCGGGTCGCCGGGTCCATTCGACAGCACCACCCCGTCAGGCCTGAGCGCCAGGATGTCCTCGGCGCTCGCGGTCGCTGGAACCACCGTGACCGCGCAGCCGCAGTCGTTGAGGAGCCGCAAGATGTTGCGCTTGGTCCCATAGTCGATCGCGACCACGTGAAAGCGCGTCGCCTGCCGCCGGCCATAGCCCGCTTCCAGCGTCCAGCTGGTCTCGTCCCAGTCGTAGCGCTGGGTTGACCCCACCGCCGGAACCAGGTCCATGCCGTCGATGCCGGGCCAGCGCGCCGCCTCGGCGCGCAGGGCGTCGAGGTCGAAGGCGCCGTCGGGGGCATGGGCGATGACCGCGTTCGGCATGCCAAGCTTGCGGATGAGCGTCGTCAGCGCCCGGGTGTCGACCCCGGTCACGCCGATGATCCCGCGCCCCTTGAGCCAGCCGTCGAGCCGCGCCTTGCTACGAAAATTCGACGGCGCGGAGACGTCGGCGCGCATGACGGCGCCGACCGCGGCCGAGCCGGCGGCGTTGACGACTTCGATGTCCTCGTCGTTGACGCCGACGATCCCGATATGCGGGAAGGTGAAAGTGACGATCTGGGCGGCGTAGGAGGGGTCGGTCAGGATTTCCTCATAGCCGGTCATGGCGGTGTTGAAGCAGACTTCGCCGGCCGCCGAGCCGGTCGCGCCGACGCCTGCGCCCTCGATCACCGCGCCGTCGGCGAGCACGATCACGCCGGTCGCGACGCGCGGGCGCCAGCCGGGGGACTGATCGTCCACGGCGTCCAGGTGGTTGGCGCGTGTTGCGCTTGACATGCGGCTGTGCTTAAGCGCCGCCCACGCCGCGCGTCAAGACGCGCATCAATCGAACGATCGAGGACTTCCCATGCCGGATTCAGCGCCGTTGCGCGACGCCGTGGCCCAGCGGATGAAAGAGGCGATGAAGAGCGGCGACAAGGTTCGCGTCGGCGCGCTCCGCCTGATCATGGCGGCGCTGAAGGAGCGCGAGATCGAAGCGCGCGGCGCCGGCAAGATCGTCAGCCGCGCCGACGAGCTTGCGCTCCTGACCAAGATGGTGAAATCCCGGCAGGAATCGGCGACGATCTATGCCGGGGCCGGTCGCGCCGAGCTGGCGGCGCAGGAGAACGCCGAGATCGCGGTCATCAATGAATTCCTGCCCACGCAGATGGACGAGGCGGCGGTGACCGCCGCCGCCAAGGCCGCCATCGCCTCGACCGGCGCGGCGAGCGTGAGAGACATGGGCAAGGTCGTCAACGCCCTCAAAGCGGCCCACCCGGGCCAGATGGACTTCGCCAAGGCGAGCGCGATCGTGAAGGGGCTGCTCGCCGGCTAGGGCGGGGCGCGAAACGCCGGCGAAACGAAACCTTTCGTTTGGGCGCGCTTAAGCCTCTGAAATGGTTGAGGGCGCGAAATCGGCCGTTTCGCGGTTTCCTTTGTTGTCAGGGATTTGGGCGCGGTTTGATTGCGCCGAGTCGTCGCCCCTTCGCGGACGCAATTCGGCGTCCCTCAAGACCAGCGTCTCGCGCGCCGCCTCGAGGCGATGGAGCCGCTCCGCCATCGTGTCGATGTCG
>JBAUXQ010000356.1:0-4913 GCA_049584355.1 Roseiarcus sp.
CCTGAGCCTCGACCGCGGCGGTCCGCGCGACCTCGCCGCCATCCGCGACGGGCTGGCCGCGGCGACGGCGCTCGCCGGCATTCTGGAGGCCGCTCAGGACCTTCCGCCCGAGCTACTCGCGGCTTACGCGCGGCTTCGCGCCGGCTGCGGCGCGCTCGAGCGCGATCTTCAATCGACGCTGGCCGACGATTTGCCTCTCATCAAGCGCGACGGCGGGTTCGTGCGCGCGAGCGCGTCGCCGGCGCTCGACGAGGCGCGCGCCCTACGCGACGAAAGCCGACGCGTCATCGCCCAGCTGCAGTCGTCATACGCGGAGCAGGCAGGCGTCAGGCAGCTTAAGATCAAGCACAACAACTTTCTCGGCTATTACATCGAAACCCCGCAGGCGGGGGGCGAGACGCTGCTCAAACCGCCGCTCAACTCGACCTTCATTCATCGCCAGACGATGGCGGGCGCCATGCGCTTCACCACCAATGCGCTGGTCGACCTCGAGGCGCGCATCGCCTCGGCGGCCGACCGGGCGCTGGCGCTCGAACTCGAGGCTTTCGATCGCCTGCGCCGCTCTTGCCTCGCCGAGGGCGAACGCTTGCGCGGCTTCGGCGCGGCGTTGGCCGAGATCGACGTCGCCGCCGCGCTCGCCGAACTCGCGGTCAAGCGCAATTGGACCCGACCGTTGGTCGATGCTTCGCTGAGTTTCCGGATCGAGAGCGGGCGCCATCCGGTGGTCGAGGCGGCGCTGAAAGCGGCGGGGGAACCGTTCGTCGCCAACGACTGCGATCTCTCGGGCGGAGCGGGGGCGGATGGGCGCATCGCCATCGTCACCGGCCCCAACATGGCGGGAAAATCGACCTATCTGCGCCAGAACGCGCTGATCGCGCTCATCGCCCAGATGGGGTCTCATGTTCCGGCGGCGCGCGCCCATATCGGCGTCGTCGACCGCCTTTTCTCGCGCGTCGGCGCGGCAGATGATCTGGCGCGCGGCCGCTCGACGTTCATGGTCGAGATGGTCGAGACGGCGGCGATCCTCAATCAGGCGAGCGCGCGCTCGCTGGTGATCCTGGACGAGATCGGTCGCGGCACGGCGACCTTCGATGGCCTCTCGATCGCCATGGCCTGCGTCGAGCATCTCAACGCCGTCAACCGTTCACGCGCCCTGTTCGCCACCCATTTCCATGAATTGACCGGGCTCGCCGAGACGCTGCCGCGGCTCGTCAACCTGACCATGCGAGTCAGCGAGTTCAAGGGGACGCTGGCCTTCCTGCATGAGGTGGTCCCAGGGGCGGCCGATCGCTCCTACGGCATCCAGGTCGCGAAGCTCGCGGGACTGCCGGCGTCGGTCGTCAAGCGGGCGCGCCAGGCGCTCGCTTCTCTCGAAGCCTCACGCGCGGGGACAACGTTCGATTCGCTGCCGCTGTTCTCCTATGAGCCGCGCGAGCCGCCCCCGCCTGACGAATTGCGCGTGGCGCTGGCGGCGCTCGATCCCGACGCGATGAGCCCGCGCGAAGCGCTCGAGGCGATCTACAGGCTGAAGCGGCTGATCGAGGAGAAGGCCAGATGACCGATCCCAGGATGCTCCGCGCTTCGCTCGCCGGCACCCGTCTCCAGGTTGTCACACTGGAGCCGGGCGCGAGGAAATGCTTTCCAAGCCCGCCGCAACGTTTTCCAACCCCGCCGCATCAAAATCCAAGCCCAAGACAACGAAATCCAAGCTGGACGCAACGAAATCAAAATGGCTTTTCCTTCCGCGATTCGACCCTTTTCAAAGGTTTACGCAGATGTTTCCGGCCTTTCTCGCTTCGTCGCTCCTTCGTCGCGTTGTCGACCCGGCCTTTGGTCCGCGCGCTGCTGATGGTCATAGCCATAGCACGGATTCTATTTTTCGTAAAGAAAATGCCGCTCAATAATTTTTCAGAAAGGCCAGAGCCTCGCGAGCCAAAAAGGCCGGCATGGGCGCAGCCGGGATTCTGGTTTCGAATAAAAAGCTCCGCTCGAGTGTTTTCGAACCGGCGAAAATTCCCCGCAAACCAAAACGGGCGGCGAGGCGTATAATCAGCCGATCGCCCACTCCAGGAGCTTGGGTCATGTCCATATCCCGAATATTCAATCGCCTCGCGCTTGCGGCTTCGCTGGCGCTTGCTCTTTTCATCACGGCGTTCGGTCAGGTCGCGCTTGCCCAGTCGGCGGCGACGTTCCGCGACATTCATGTTGACGTTCAGCCGTTGCGCGCCAACGCCGGCGATCCGACAGCGACCTGGGTTCAAGAGGACCTGCCCGGCCAACTCGCTCAAGCCTTGGCGGGGCGCATCACGCGGGAAGGCGCTCCGCTCATCATCAGGATCGACTATCTCACGCTGGGCCCGCCGGCCGGCGAGATGCTGCACGCCAGCGCGACTCTGGACAATATTCTGGGCGTTGCAGTGATCAACGGTCATGAGACGCCGATACGGGCGACGACCAGTTTCTACACCAACCCGATCGCCCAGACGATGATCGAGCAGTCCAATCGCGGCCGCGTCTCGCAGCTCACCCTGGCGCTGGCGTATTGGATCGCGCACGGAGCTTACTTTTGAGACGCGAAACTGATCTTTTGGAGTTCGGCTAGCGCCGGTCATTGCGACCCGGGCTTGAGCCGGTAAAGCAATCCATCGGGACGTCGGGCGCCCTTCGGCCCATGGATTGCTTCGTCGCTCCCCTTCTCGCAATGACGGCGGCTGGTTGATCGACGGTCTGCCGGGGCGCCGTTCTCGGCTTTTTGCTCGCCGATGTCATCGTCATCCGGTTCGACGCCCGCTCGATCGTCGACGCCGCAATTGGGGCGATGCGGCGGACGACGTGAGTCGGCGTTTCGAATTGAAGAGCAAGGAGTGGAGTTCGGCGGCCGGACGTCCTGCCTTAAAGAGGGAAGGCAGGCAGAAGCCGGAGCAGTTCCTATGTTCAACCCCATGATCGAAACGAAGCCTTCAGGCATTCCGAGCGCAGCCGCTCGCCGAGACGAGGCGTGGTGGCAGGCCGTCTCCCGCCGCGACTCGGCCTTCGACGGAAGGTTCTTCTTCGCCGTCCGCACGACCGGCGTCTATTGCCGGCCGAGCTGCGCGTCGCGGGCGGCCAAGCGCGAGAACGTCTCGTTCTATTCGTCCGCCGAGGCGGCGGAGCGGGCGGGGTACCGCGCCTGCAAGCGCTGCCGGCCCGACAAGCTTGGCGCGCCCGATCCAAAGGTCGAGGCGGTCAAGCGGGCGTGCGAACGGATCGCGGCGGCGGAGGAGACGCCGTCGCTCGGCGACCTTGCGGCGAGGGCGGGCATTAGCCCGTTTCATTTCCATCGCGTGTTCAAGAAAGTCACCGGCGTGACGCCGAAGGCGTATGCCGCGCAGATGCAGGCGCGCCGCGCGGCCGATGGCTTGCGTACGGCGGAGACGATCACCGAAGCGATCTACGACGCCGGGTTCAACTCTTCGAGCCGCTTCTACGAGAACGCTACGGCGCGGCTCGGCATGACGCCGAGCGCGGTCCGGCGCGGGGGGAAAGGTTCGTCGATCCGCTTCGCCATCGGCCAGGCGTCGCTCGGCGCGGTGCTGGTGGCCGCGACCGACAAGGGCGTGTGCGCGATCATGCTCGGCGACGATCCTGGCGTCCTGGCGCGCGAGCTTCAGGATCGCTTCTCTCGCGCCGAGCTCGTTGGCGGCGACCCGGCGTTCGAGCGCATGGTGGCGCAAGTGGTCGGGCTGGTGGAGGCGCCCGGTCATGGCCTGGAACTTCCGTTCGACATCCGCGGCACCGCGTTCCAGGAGCGGGTCTGGCAGGCGCTCCGCGCCGTTCCTCCGGGCAGGACGGCGACTTACGCCGAGATCGCCCGGGCGGTCGGCCGGCCTAAGGCGGCGCGTGCGGTCGCACAGGCCTGCGCCGCCAATCCGCTGGCGATCGCGATCCCCTGCCATCGGGTGGTGCGGACGGACGGCGATCTTTCCGGCTATCGGTGGGGCGTCGAACGCAAGCGCGAACTCATCGCCCGCGAGGCTGCGTGATGAAGGCCCTCACCCCAACCCTTTCCCGCGAAGCCCGTCGAGAGACGGGCGTCTGTCGACGCCCTATGCGGGAGAGGGGGCGCTACCCTTCTCCCGCTGGCGGGAGAAGGTGGCCCGAAGGGCCGGATGAGGGCGTGGCCGCGATCGACGCCCTCGACTGGCCGGCGATCGAGCGCGAGGTCGACGCATACGGCTGCGCCGTCGCGCCGAAGCTGCTGACGGCGGAGGACTGCCGGGGCTTGGCGGCGCTCTACGCCGACGACCCGCTCTTCCGCTCGCGCATCGTGATGGGAGCCCATGGCTTTGGCCGGGGCGAGTACAAATATTTCGCCGATCCGCTGCCGGACCTGATCGCCGCGCTCCGTCGCGGCCTCTATCGGCGGCTCGCGCCGCTCGCCGACCGCTGGAACGCGGCGATGGGAATCGATGTTCGCTACCCCGCGGAGCACGAGGCGTTCCGCGCCCGCTGCCATGCCGCGGGTCAGACGCGGCCGACGCCGCTTCTCTTGCGCTATCGCCCTGGCGATTACAATTGCCTGCACCAGGACGTTTACGGAGCGCATGTCTTTCCGCTCCAGGTCGCGATCCTGCTCTCCGAGCCCGGACGCGACTTCACCGGCGGCGAGTTCGTACTGACCGAGCAGCGGCCGCGCATGCAGTCGCGCGCCGAGGTCGTGAGCTTGAGCCAGGGCGACGGGGTCATCTTCGCGGTGCGCGAGCGGCCGGTGCAGGGTGCGCGCGGCGCCTATCGCGTCAACATGCGACACGGCGTGAGCCGGCTCAAGAGCGGCGAGCGCTTCACGCTCGGAGTCATTTTCCACGACGCGGCGTGACTGCGATTGTAGGGCGGGGTCGGCGACTCCGCCGGCCGGTCGGCGACCCGGCCCTACA
>JBAUXQ010000357.1:0-12431 GCA_049584355.1 Roseiarcus sp.
TTTCATGACCGGGCGATCAGCCCCGCCGACCCGCGGAAAGTCTATTTCGATCGGATGGATCAACTCTCGCCGTCTTCCAGCGCGTCTGCGCTCGCCGCATTGCAGAATGCGGGAGGCGAGGCGGCCTACAGCAGACTTTGGACCGCCCGCACCGAGGCATGGATTGGCCAACATCCCCTAGCCGCCGTCAAGATTGCGGCCAGGCATATCTGGGAATTCTATATGCAGCCGCGCTGGTTGTGGTGGCCGGACAAAGGGCCGGTCGCGATCAGGGTGGCGATGTTGCAGACGTTCACCGTGCTTGGCTTCGCCGGCTTGGCGACTGGCCTCGCCTGCCGGGACTGGCGCTACATATATCTCGCGGCCGCTTTGGTTCTGCCGATGCTTCCCTACGTCTTGGCCCAACCCCTCGATCGCTATCGCTACCCGGTCAACGGTCTCCTGGTTTTCCTCGCCGCGGAGTTGGTCTCTCGCGCCGCGAGGTTCGCGTCGAATCGCCAGCACCCAACTCGTCAAACTGGCGACGACCCCGTGGCTCAAAAGCTGCTCGAGATTCGGAAATAGTCGACCGAAGTACGCCGCGGTTGCGATCTCGGCGCGTTCGTCCGAGGGTCAACCGTCGGCGTGGGCCGCGAGGGCGACGTCCGGTGCTGCGGCGAGCACGGCGTTGGCGGCGGCTGGTAGTACAAGCCTGGCTCGCCCTGCCGCTTTGATCAAAGGAAAGCGACGCGGCCCGTAGCGGAGAGGCGAATACGATGAGCAAGTTCGGCAAAGAGCTGATCGAGAGCATGCGGCAGGCGGCCCAGCACGCCGAGGGCGGCAAGGTGCGTGGCATGCGCATAACCACAGTCGCGCTTCCCAACGTGAAGGCGATCCGCGAAGCGCTGCACATGTCGCAGCAGCGCTTCGCCGAAGCCTACCGGATTCCGCTGCCGACATTGAAAAACTGGGAGCAGGGCCGACGCTCCCCGGACGCGCCGGCCGCCGCCTACTTGCAAGCCATCTCGCGCGAGCCCAAAGCCATCAAGGAAGCCCTGCAACACGGATGAATGGAACGCGGCCCATGGCGCTGACGCACAGTTTCGGGGAGCTGGTGATTTCATAAGCGTTGACTGCTGCGCTCGTCGCGATCGGCGAACATCCGGGGATCGGTCACAAGAACGAAATAACGCGGCGCCGCATGGTCGGGGGCGAATATCCCCCCTCTTTGCCGCGCTGAACCTACTGGACCTGCCTTAGCGCCAAGGACGGCGTCGCGCCTTCCGACAAAATACTATCAAAATATGCGATTGTCTTCGCGAGGCCTTCCCGCAGCGGCGTCTTCGGCTGCCAACCGAGAACGGTCTTTGCTTTGAAGATATTTGGCTGGCGCTGCCGCGGGTCGTCCGAAGGCAGCGGCCCAAACCTGATCTGAGACTTCGCGCCGGTCATTGCGACGACGAGCTCGGCGAGCTCCAAAATCGTCGACTCGGTTGGGTTGCCGATATTGATCGGCCCAGTCACGTCAGGCGAGGTCTCCATCATCAAAAGCAACGCCTCAACGAGATCGTCGACGTAGCAGAAAGAGCGCGACTGGCTGCCGTCGCCATAAATCGTGATATCCTCGCCTTTCAAGGCCTGCATGATGAAATTCGACACCACCCGCCCATCATTGGGGTGCATGCGGGGGCCGTAGGTGTTGAAGATGCGCACGACCTTGATCGCCAAGTTGTGCTGCCGCCGATAGTCGAAAAACAGCGTCTCAGAACATCGCTTTGCCTCGTCGTAGCACGATCGCAATCCAATTGGATTGACGTTGCCCCAGTATTCCTCAGTCTGGGGGTGGACCTCGGGGTCGCCGTAGATCTCGGAGGTGGACGCCTGAAGAATCTTAACCTTCAGGCGTTTGGCGAGGCCAAGCATATTGATCGCGCCGATGACGCTGGTCTTAGTTGTTTGGACGGGATCGAACTGATAGTGCACCGGAGAAGCCGGACAGGCAAGATTGAAGATCTCATCGACTTCGACATACAGCGGGAACGTGACGTCGTGGCGGATGAGTTCGAAGCGCGCACTGCTCATCAAGTGAGCGACGTTGCGTCGGCTGCTGGAGAAGAAGTTGTCCACGCACAGGACTTCCTGGCCCTTCTCGAGTAGCCGCTCACAGAGATGGGAACCCAGAAAGCCGGCGCCACCGGTCACCAGCACCCGCTTTGCGGTCTTTGTCCCCATTTCCCCATTTCTCCAGCCGGGTCGCCGCACTTTGCGACCGGAGAAACTTTTCATAGCAGAAGGCCCTATGACAATCGACGCGAAACGCGACCTGGCCAATATCTCAGCTGGCGAGTTCGCGTGCCGGAAAAGATTTAAGACTCCGAACGTCGGCCTCGCGTACGAGCAAGCCGCCGCGATGCTATGGATCAACTTTAAGGAAAGACGGCCGCCGCCAACCGATGACGGCGGTCGAACACGCCGCGGCGCCTTGAGCCTCGCGTTTTCGCGCGGCGGCCGTGCATCGACCGCGTAATTCCGCATCGGTTGAAATATAACGTCTTCTGGTGGGCGCGGACGATTCCGAGTCGATTTGAGAAATGGACCGCATGGGCATTCATGCATCGATGAGGCTTGGGTGGGTTGTCGCCTTCTCGGCGCTCATGGCCTTCTACTATTTTATTCCGGAACTGGAGATCACCGACAGCCGCTACGTGCTCGGCACAGCGGACGCCTTCGTAAGAACCGGCAGCCTTGACATGAGGGGGTTGGTTGAAGCCGACGGCAACAAGGCGCTCGTCGACAATTACTATTTCCTCATACCTTCGACGGAGCTTGCTCCGGACGCCATTGCAACGGCGAGAAAGGCCGGCGCTGGACCGTTCGGCAAAGGCCGCGCCGCCGATTTCTATATCCTGCGGGAAATTGCGCTCTTTGTCCCCGGCGCCGCCGCGGACATTTCCAACGCGACCTATCCGCTGCTGCCGCTCTTTCCCACTTGGCCGAGCTTCTTATGCGCGCCAGTTTCCGTGCTGACGTCCGCGCTCGGATTGCCCGTCTATGACGGCGTCGATTTCCATGAGGATCGCAACGCCCTCTACCAGAGAATTCTCGCTGCCGCGCTTGCGGCTCTGACGATCGTCTTTTTCTATGCGGCGGCGCGTTGCGTGATTGCTCGGCCTCTTGCGATGGCGCTCGCGGCATGGCTTGGCGCCGGCTTGATCGCGTCCAGCACGAGCCGCGCGCTTTGGTCGGACACTTTCGCGCTGCCGCTCTCATTCGCGGCGCTCTACCTATTCATGCGCGTCGTCGTCGCCCGGCGGCCGACAAGCTATTGGCCATTTCTTCTCGCGGCGCTGCTTTCGCTCGCCTTCATGATGAAGCCGCTCTATGCGATTCCCTCGGCGATGCTGGGCCTCATCGTCGTTCTCGCGCCCGAGATTCCGCTCCGTTCGAAGGTTTCGTTTGCGGCGACTTGCCTCGCCTTTGCGATGGTGTTCGTCGTCACGTCTTTCACCACCTATGGCGCGCTCCTCCCCCCTTACTTCTTGCCGACGCGGGTGAACCCTTTCGACCCCTCGCATATCCTGGGCGTCCTTTTCAGTCCCTCGCGCGGGCTTCTCTGGTTCATGCCCTCGGCCCTTCTCCTCTTTTTCACTCCGCTTTTCGTACTCAGAGACCGCAGGCTTTTTGTGGCGAGCGTTATCGCTGTCGCCGCCGTCACACTCGCCATCCTGAGCCTCAGCGGCTTCCAGACGTGGTGGGGCGGGTTCAGCTATGGTCCCCGATTGTTTCAACCCGCATTGCCGGCTCTGGCGCTCCTCGCCCTCATCACGGCGCAGGCCGCCGGGGATTTGGGCAGGCCGGCGCAGGCCGCGCTGCTTTCGTTATTCGGCGCCGTCGCTTGCTGGGAAGCCTTCGTTCATATCGGCGGCGTCAGTTCGGCGCGCGGCATGCAGTGGAATGTCAGCCCGGTGAGCGTGGACGACGCGCCCGAGCGCCTGTGGGATTGGTCGGACCCGCAGTTTCTCGCGCCATTTGTCAAACGCCGGCCGATCCGGGACCTCAGCCCTTTGCCGCAGGACGCGTGGGTGCAGATGCCCTCCGCCTGTTCCGATCGTTTCGCCGGAGACGGCATTTCCGGACGTGAGGCTGAATTTCGCTGGACCGACGGAAACGATGCGGAGATTCTGTTCGCGCCGCCGCCCGGGGAGGTTCGCAGCCTCTCTATGGACGTCTTGCCGCTCGTCGATCCCGGCCATCCCCAGCAGCATGTCCGCATCGACGTCAACGGGACCGAAATCGGCTTCGTCCTTCTGACGGAGCCGCGCTGGACGCCGCTGCAGTTCAACCTGCCGGCGGGCGTCATGAAAAGCCACAATACCCTCGCGCTGCGGCTCCCTGACGCGCACCGCCCTCCGGCGTCCGGAGATACGCGTTTGCTCGGCGTTGCAATCCGCAGATTTGCGCTAACCTCGGAGCCGGGCGCGTCACGCCTGCCGGTGGCGGACATCTGCAAGTGAGCGTTCCGTCAACTCCGGCGAGCTCGGCATGCCCGCCGATCTCGACCACAACAAGGATCGGAAACCTGTCGAGCGCGGCCGACGTCGACGAGATCTGGAACGGCCCGATCGCGGTCGAGCTGCGCACTTCCATCAGCAGCCGACCAAGTTCGAGCAGAGGCCGTTCAAGAACCAAACCGTGCGCGATAGTCTTGCGGCGTCGTGGCCATGAGACGCAGGAAGCTGCGGCGCATGGTTTCCTCCGAGCCGAAGCCGCAACGCTGCGCGATCCGCTTGACCGGCTGGCGTGACTCCGACAGCTGGCGCCGCGCTGCTTCCAGCCTGAGCCGCTCGATGGCCCGGGCCGGAGTCACTCCGGTTGCCTCGGCATAGCGCCGGCTGAAGCTGCGCTCGCTCATGCCCGCGCGGTCGGCCAGGATTGAAAGCGAAAGATCGCCCGCCAGATGGGCGTTGATCCAGTCATGGAGCGCGCCAAACTTGTCCTCCGCCACTTGCAGGGACAATGCCGCACTGAACTGCGCCTGGCCGCCGGGACGCTTGAGGAAGACGACGAGATAGCGGGCGACGGCGAGCGCCACGGAGCGGCCCAGGTCTTCCTCGACCAGCGCCAGCGCCAAATCGATGCCCGACGTCACGCCGGCCGACGTCCAGATACGGCCGTCGCATACATAAATCGGATCGGGCTCGACGCGCACGGCGGGGAAGCGTTGTGCAAGCTTGGCGCAGTACATCCAGTGGGTCGCCGCGCGCCGCCCGTCGAGCAGACCCGCGGCGGCGAGCAGGAACGCCCCAGTGCAAACGGAGGCGACACGGCGAGCCTGCGTCGCACGTCCCCGCACCCAATCGACCAGCGCCGGGTCGGCGGAGGCGGCCTCGGCGCCTTCGCCACCGGCGATGAGGAGAGTATCCAGGGGCTCACCGATCGGCGTGAGCGGCCCTGCGGCGAGCTCGAGTCCGGCCGAGGCCGTCACGCTGCGGCCCCCTGGCGTGACCACCCTGAGGGCGTAGGGCGGCTCAACGCCGCTCGCGCCGGCGACGAGGTCGTTGGCCGATGCGAACACCTGAACCGGCCCGGTTACATCGAGCAATTGCACCGCCGGGTAGGTGAGCACGTCGATGGCGCGGACCACGTTTGGCGTAAAGCGTGGGGATATTGGCATTCCTGCCAAAGCATGCCCGAATAGCTTTATCTTGTCTATTTTCAGATCTCCGGCGCGGAGACGCACATGATCCCGCATGACATCCACTTGCGCATCGGCTCCCTGCTGTTCGATGGCGTGGATCAGATTGACCTCACCGGTCCGTTCGAGGTGCTGTCGCGCATCCCGAATTCCACCTATCGCATCTACGGCAAAACGGCCGAGCCGGTTCGCGATTTGAAAGGATTGCGGTTGGCGCCCGATGCGACCCTGGCTGAGGCGCCGCCGCTGGATGTCCTGCATGTGCCCGGCGGCTTTGGCCAGGAAGCGTTGATGGAAGACGCCGAGGTGCTGGGCTGGATCCGGGCGCAGTCGGCCGGCGCATGCAGCATTTTTTCCGTATGCACGGGAGCCTTGCTTTGCGGCGCGGCCGGCCTCCTCAAAGGGCGCCGCGCGACGACGCACTGGGCCTCGTTTCACCTGCTGCCGTACTTCGGCGCGATTCCCGTCAATGAATGGGTCGTCGTAGACGGCGCCTGGGTCTTCGCCGCCGGCGTCACGGCGGGAATCGACGGCGCCTTGCGTCTTGCGGCCGAGCTGCGCGGCGACGAGGCCGCGCAGGCGATCCAGCTTCACATGGTCTATGCGCCTGAGCCGCCTTTCAACAGCGGCACGCCCGAGACCGCTCCGGCCGCGATCGTCGAGCAAGCGCGTCTAGCGATGCGGAGCATTACGGCGCGGCGGGAAACGACCGCGCGCCGTGCGGCCGCCAGGCTCGGCGTCGCTATTCCCGCTGCTGCGGCGGGATGATCTTCGCCGCGTCTCGACCTTGAAACTCGGGGCGCGTCTACTTCTTGGCGCCGCACTCGCGATCGAGCTTGTGGGCCGCCGCGTCGCCCTTCACGCCGATGTCGTTGACCACTGACGCTCCGAGCTTGATCGAGCCGTGCAAGACCCAGGTCCCATCGGCGGTTTTGCTCCATGCGCTGCAAGGGATCAGGTCGATGTCGCCGGGCCAGTTGTCCACGTCCCAAACTTGCTCATCGGCGCGAACGGAAGCGACGGTAAAAAGGAACGCGGCGGCAGCGGCGAAGATGAGTTTCGGCATGTTGGGTTCACATCCTGCTGTCTGGCCTGATCGGGCGCAAAAGATACGCAGGAATGCTTTCCCATGCCAGCCCGCGAACCGGTCTCGGCGCGCCTCCGCCTTGCTCGCGATCGGGGTGGCGGCTATAAGCGCGCCGCTTTTCCCGGCAGAACCCGTTAAGAGACCCGTGAGCCTATGGCCGTTCAGCGTACCTTCTCGATTCTCAAGCCCGACGTCACCCGGCGCAACCTGACCGGCGCCGTCAATCAGCGGATCGAGGCCGCGGGGCTTCGCATCGTGGCTCAGAAGCGCGTCCACATGACCCGGGCGCAGGCCGAGGCGTTCTACGGCGTCCATCGCGAGCGCCCATTCTTCGGCGAATTGGTGGAGATGATGACCGCCGCGCCGGTCGTGGTGCAGGTGCTCGAAGGCGAGGACTCGATCCAGCGCTATCGCGACGTGATGGGAGCGACCAACCCGGAAAAGGCCGCCCCCGGCACGATCCGCAAGGATTTCGCCCTGTCGATGGGCGAGAACTCCGTCCACGGCTCCGACGCGCCGGATACGGCGGCGGCGGAGATCGCGCAGTTCTTCGCGGCGAACGAGATCGTCGGGTGAGGGGAGCGCGAGGTGTGATCTCGGTCACAGCGGCGCGCCCGGGAATCATGCTTGAACAGTGAAATTCGATGAGCGGTCCTGGACACGGTCAGGCGGCTCAAGTGGAGAAGGTTTCATGTTCGGCAATGTCAGGCAGTCCAGCCCCTTTGACGGAGTTCTGATCGACGACCGCAACGAGCGGCCTTTGACGATCGCTTTTGCAACGATCGTCGTGGTTTGGTCGATCGTTTTTGCGCTTACGTTCGCATCGGGTCACGCCCGCGCGCCTTCGATGACTTGGGGTGGCGGCACAGCCGCGCTTATGTCCTCTACCGTGAAGTGACGGGCTGAGACACCAGGCGGGTGAGGCCTTGCGATCTGGCGGCCGTCGTCGCCGAGGAATGCTGCCGCTGCGCCCCAGAGACGACCTTGAGGGCCGATTGCATCCAGCTCACCCGGCCGTCATGGCCGACGCCAATCGGTCAGAATCCGTCCCGTCCTGCGAAGTTCTGCTTCCCGTCGAAGCAGAGCCGCTCTTGTTAGCTGCCCTTTATTGGTGCAGGACTCTCACCGAGGAGAGGCGCCATGGCGGATGCAGAAGTCGGTTGGATCGCGGCCATTATCATCGGCGGGATTGCTGGCTGGCTAGCCGAGCAATTCATGCACAGCAATATGGGATTGCTGATGAATATCGCGCTCGGCATCGTTGGAGCCGCGATTGCCAGCGCCATTCTCAGCTTATTTGGCGTCGTGCTCGGCGGATGGATCGGCTACCTGATTTGCGGATTCATTGGCGCCTGTTTGTTGATCTGGATCGTCCGCGCGGTCCGAACTCGCTCATGAAGGGTTGAGACGGCCAGCATCGAGCGCTTTGCGCGAAGCGCCCCCTGCCCTTAGCTGGACTATTCGGTGGGCCGATAGCCCGCCCAGAAGGACGGGCGCCCTAGCGCACGCTCGAGAACGACGTCGGCTGCAGGATCGAGCTCGAGAGGGTCGCGACGATCGGCCCGTCCTTCTCGCTCGCGTCTCGCGCGGCCAGCCACTCGGGGTCGCTGACGAAGGCGCTCCACTTTTTCTCGCGCTCGGCGAGGGACTCCCACGCCAGAAGGTAGGTGAGGTCCTGATTCGACTCGCCGATCATCGTCGTCCAGAAGCCGGCCTGGCGGATGCCGTGTTTCTCCCATATCCGCAACGTCGCCGTTTCGAATCGTTTCAACAGCGCCGGCATCCGGTTCGGAACGCAGCGATAAATGCGAAGCTCGTAGATCAATTCGGAAACCTCCTGCCGCGATGAGCCAGCCCAGGCGGTCGCAACGGCGCCCGGCCGGCGCGACGACCATCGCACGTCCCGCTCCGCAACGACAATATCGGCGCCGCAGCCCCACGAGGCGGAACGCGACGCCTCGATTCGAGGGCGGGATTACTTCGGGGTTTTGCGCGCGCGGGCGGGCGTCGCGCGGCGCTTCGCCGCCGTGAGCTGCGGCGGGGCGCAAACCAGCGGCCCGAGCGTGCGGCAAAGCCCGTTATATTCGCTCCGCCAGCGGTCATATTCACCCGGAAGCACGCCAGCCGAGCGAACGGCTTCGGCCACGGGCATGCCGTCGGCCGTCAACGCGTCGATCGTCTGCAGCCTTTGAACGATTTCCCTCGGGCTGAGTTTCGGCCTTGCCATTGCGCACCCTCCGCAGACGGCCGATCCATGCCGTGAGCGAGCGACCGCACTTTGCGGACAGGGGCGAGATCATGCGCTTCGACGCCTATCGGGACTTTGGCCGGCGCATTAAGCTTTTTCAATAAAGGACGCTGCGGTTGAAACGTTGCGACACGACTGACGCCGCGCCTTGAACGCTCGTGAATCTGAGCGGCCGTGTCCTGCAGGATACGGCACGAGGCCGCGGCGCCGGCCTCGCATCCATGAACAAAAATTAATTACTCGGTCAGCGCCTCGTCAGGCGACGCGTGCTTAGCATGGCGGAAGGCGTGATGACGCCAGGGAGGTTATGCGTATTGGCGTAGTCGCGCTTCCACCAGAGAAACGGAGAAGCACTATGCGAATGTTTGCCACCGCGGCCTTGTCGGCTGCTCTGCTCGGCGCGGCGTCAGTCGCCTTCGCGGCCGACGCCACAGGCGCGATCAAGAGTCTCGATATGTCCAAGGATACGATCACACTGGACAATGGCTCGTCTTACATGGCGCCCAAGAGCACGAAGCTTTCCGACTTCAAGGTCGGCGAGAAGGTGACGGTGAGCTACACCAAAGCCGGCGACAAGATGGACGTCACGTCGATCAAGCCCGCGACCTGACGGCTATCGCTTCTGGCGAGATTGAAATGCGAGCCGCCGGTCAAGACCGGCGGCTTTGCGACCCGCCTTTCTCGCATCGGTTCTTTCGGCCGGGGCCGATTTGACGAAACGCAATGAATGACAGCGTCCCGGTCCGAAACGCGCAACATCGCCTCGCGTTAGAACACCGATTGAGGTCGGCGCACGATCTCATGTGCCGCATACCCGCCCGGGCGCCGCGCAGCATTGCCGACGTGTTCAGCGGACAGGGGTCGATGAGGCCGCTGCTGGCCCAGCGGTTTCCCGTCGCCGGGATCGAGGCCTTCGATCTCTCGCAATCGGGCGAGCGGATCGCGGAACGACGCCTCGAGCGGTTTGCCGGCCAAGGGTCGGGCGATCGCGTTCCGGCGAGAAGAAAATTTGACCTGATCTGTTTGAACGGCTCGCTCGAGCTCCTGCCGTCGCTGCCGCGCCTGTTGCCCGTATTCGTCGGCATGCTCGCCGCGGGCGGTTGGCTTGCGGTTCAAATTCCCAACGATTTGTATGAGCCGAGCCGAGCGCTCGTGCGCATGATCGCCGCCGACGGGCCGTGGGCGAAGAAACTGCTGCCGATCGCCAAGACGCGGCCGTTCAACGAAACGATGGAAGGACTCTACGCGCTCCTCAGTCCGATCTTAGCCAGCGTCGACATCTGGGAGGCGACTTACCTCCATGTCATGAGCAGCGTGCCGGCGATCGTCGAATTGATGGAGGCGACGAGCCTCGCGCCCTTCCTGGCGCCGCTTGACCAGACTGATCGGCGGAGGTTCCTCGCTCGTTACGCCGCCGAGCTCAATGAAGCTTATCCGATCCAGCCCGACGGCAGCGTGCTGCTGCGGCTTCGGCGACTGTTCGTTCTGGCGCAATCAGAGAGCGCGGCGCTCTCCCGCCCTCAATAGCCCGTCGACAGACGCGCGTTATTCGGCTCACGCCCTGGGCTTCGATTTCAGCGCACGCGAGTAGAGCGCCTCTTCCATCCGCTCGGCGATTTCGCGCAAGTAGGGGTTGCGCGCCTCGCGGCCCGCACGGCCGGAATCGAGATCGCTCTGGAAGCCGTCGCGCTGCGGCCAATGTTCGGCCAGGAGCTCGAAGCCCGCGTCCTCGATCGTCTCCACCGCCTTCGAGAATTGCGTCTCCGACCGGCCGACCTTGGACAGGACCAGTACGAGGCGCCCCTCCGCGCCGCGCCGGGCGAGCTTGCGGGCGAGCGAAAGCGTCGGCCGCAGATCGTCGCCCGTGACCCCGGTCGGCAGGAACACGACGTCGCTGTCCTCAGCGATCTCGGTCGAAAGATCGTCGGCGAGGCCGCGGGTGTCGGCGACGATGAAATCGGCGACGCCGTCCTCGCGGCGCAATTTCTTCAGGCTCTTGAACGCGCGCGTGTCGACTTCCGGCTCGAGGCCGGCGCGCAGGCGCAGCGCGCCCCATTCGACGCAGGTCAGTTGGTCGAGATCGAAGTCGGCAAGCAGGGTCTTGCGGCCGCGATGGAGCGCCCCGACCGCCAGCAGGCGCGCGAGCGCGCTCTTCCCGACGCCCCCCTTCTGGCTGACGAACGCAGCGGTGGTCGGAACTTTCACTTTTGTCATGCTCGCGCCCTCTTGACCGCGCGTCTTCGAGGCGATCGCCGATGAAGCGCTTGGGCGAAGCGCGGCGGGCCTTTCTTGATTCGCATGCTAGCCGCCCGCGCGCCGATGGCAAGCGAACCGGGGCTGCCGTCGGCCGCTTCGCGCCACCGGTCTGCCGTCATTGTGGCGGACCACACCCCATCCGGGCTTCGGCCACCTTCCCCAGCAGAAAGCTGGGGAATGAGTTGCGCCGGCCGGTCAGCGGTCGATGGTCGCCATGATCCAGTCGGGGTAGCGCTTACCCGAGACTTTCCCGGCGGCGAGCGCGTCGTCGAGCGCTTGCATCTCAGCCGGGTCGAGCCCGATCGCCTCGGCGGCGACATTCTCCTCGAGATGGGTGCGGCGCTTGGCGCCGGGGATCGGCGCGATGTCCGCGCCCTTGTGCAGGATCCAGGCGAGCGCGACCTGCGCCGGTCTCGCCCCCTTCGCCGCCGCGATCTCGCCCACGATCCGCGCCGCTGCGACATTGGCGTCGTAATTTGCGCCCTGGTAGCGCGGATCGCCGCGGCGATAGTCGCCCTCCGGATAATCTTCGGCGCGCCTCACGTCGCCGGTCAGAAAGCCGCGGCCGAGCGGCGAGAACGGCACCAGTCCGATGCCGAGCTCGCGTAAGGCCGGAATGACATCGGCCTCCAGATTCCGCTCCCAGAGCGAATATTCGCTCTGCACCGCCGAGACCGGATGAGCGGCGTGGGCGCGGCGGATGTTGGCGACGCCGGCTTCGGAAAGACCGAGGAACCTGACCTTCCCCTGCCGGACGAGATCGCCGACCGCGCCGGCAACGTCGTCGATCGGGACCGCGGGGTCGACCCGATGCTGGTACAGGAGGTCGATGTGATCGGTCTGGAGCCGGCTCAGCGAGCCGTCCACGGCTTCGCGAATGTGCCGCGGCCGGCTGTCCCGGTCAGTCCCGACCTGCTTGCCGCCCTCGATGCGAAAGCCGAATTTGGTCGCGATCACGACCTCGTTGCGACGGCCTTTGAGCGCCCGGCCGAGGAGTTCCTCGTTGGCGAACGGCCCATAGACCTCGGCGGTGTCGAGGAAGGTGCAGCCGAGCTCGATTGCGCGATGAAGCGTCGCGATCGACTCGGTCTCGACCGCCGGGCCATAGGACTGGCTCATGCCCATGCAGCCGAGGCCGATCGCGGAAACTTCGAGCCCCTGGCCGC
>JBAUXQ010000358.1:0-3245 GCA_049584355.1 Roseiarcus sp.
GGGGGCAAGAGTGTCGGCGGCGATAGGAGGTCCCGATGAACTGGCCTGTGATTTTGAGCGGCGTGGTCTCCCTGGCCACGCTGGCTCTGGGATTCGACTTGCTCCTTCCGTTGGCAAGCGGTTTGGAGCCAGTGTGTCTTTTAACTAGCGTCGCGTCCGCTATGGTTTTTTTCGGCCTTGTGGAAGGCGCATAGTGGAATCGTCAAAACGCCCGGAACAGCCCAACTCCTGGAGCGTGACTGCGCTGACTCGATTTGACCCGACACCGCGCCGTCTGCGAATTCGACCGACGATTTGCAGCACCGCCAATTGTCACGCGCTGGGAAGGCGGCGGCGACGAGGAGGCGAACCTGCTCACGCTCTCCTTCGTCTGCCATGCAAACCTGCATAAGCGGCGGCTCAGCGGCGTCTACAGCGCCAACGAGCACGTCAAGGCGGCTCTGGCGGCGGGGAGGGCGCGGCCATGGGCCAGGATCGGGCGGAGGGCCTTGGCGGGCTTCCCTGAGGGCTGGGAGATGGTCATGAGGCTCTGCGTCGCCGTCGTCGGCCTGCTCGCCCTCTATGGCCCGACGCTCGCCGGTGAGCCGGTCACCTGCTCGACGTGGAACGGCGTCCGCACCTGTTCGGGTCCGGACGGTTACGTAGGCCACGAGAGCGCGTGGAACGGCATCACCTCCGGCAGCGAGGGCGATCGTTGGTCAACGAGCACTTGGCAGCACGATGAAACCACCACCATCGAGCCGGGTCCGCGGCGCTGACAGCAGCCTTGCGGAAAAGGAGGACAGGCGAATGGACATCACGCCTAGTCCTGAGTTCTGCGCGGCGTGCCGCGTCATCCTTGGCGGCGACACGCCCGACATCGTCATCCCGGCGCTGCGGACCACGCTCAGGAGCGATATCCAGCGGGTCTACGATGACATTGTTGCCGGGCGGCGGGTCGTCGTCTTTCCGCTGGACCCGCCTGCTGGGACGCAGCCGCCGTTGCCGCACATGCTGCTTGAGGTCCAAAAGGCCGCCGCAGAGCAGCCGGACGACGAAGATGATCCGGATCGCGATTAGCGCCGAGGGCCGGCGGACATCCAAAAGGCCAAATAGGCCCTCACCCTGGCCAAATGCTTCGGAACGCCACTGTGTCGGAGGAAGATAACCATGCGCGCTTCTACTCGCCTGCTTTTCGCAATCGCTTTCCTTGGTGGAATGGATAACGCTGCTCTTTCAGGGTCCAGGGCCTCGCTCGCGGACCTTTTGGGGCAAGGCTATGAAGTCAAAACTACATCCACGCTTTCACTGACAGATTCGAAAGCGATCAATGACGCGAATATCACGCCGACGGTACTGGTGACTTTGCAAAAAGGCCCCTCGATTGCTGTGTGCACTTTCGGCGCTCCATTCTGGGAGCTTATCGGCACCGCGAAAGATGATCCCTTGCATACGCCTGAGAGGTGCGACGTGACGTAGGTTTTATGTCACCCATCTGGCCCCCGCCGCTCGCGCCCAAAACGGCGACTTCGCCCGCGAGAGGTGACGCCGTGATCCGGATCGCCATCTCGCAAGCCGCGTTCGAGTCAATCGCCCGGACCATGCCCTTCGGCAGCATGAGCTTCGAGAACGCGACCAACGAGCGCGGCGAGTGCCTGGTCTGGCTCGAGCCGCACGTGGTCGATCGGCTGCGCCATCTTCGCCGCCGTGGGCCGAGAGCTACTCTGTCGTCTCTTCAGGCTGACGCATGCCGACGATTGATCTGCCTGACGACGAGCTTGCCGCAGCAATTGCGGCCATCCGTCGGATCATCGAGACGGACAGGTATCCTCGCGCCCCGCGCCTCGATCCGCTGCGGGCGGCGCTGGCCAGGCTCGAGGCGGCGGCGACCCCAGAACCCACCCCGCTCCCCAAGGCGTTGGCGGCGGGCAAAGGCGGCCGGGCAACAAGCCGATGAACGCCAAGCACGAGCTGATCCGCGAACTGGAGAAGCGAGGTTTGCGCGACCTGGCGCGAAAGGCGAGGGACGGTGAATGTTCGGACATGAATTCGCCTCACCTCCTCCCGATCGCCGCCCTGGTGCAAGAGCTTGAGGCCGCCGGCCATGCCGACCTGGCGCAGCGGGCCAGGAACGGCGAATTCGACCACGAGAGGTAACGCCAAGGGCAACATGATCCGCGTCGACATCAGCCAAGCCGCGTTCGACGCCATTGCTAAAACGCTGCCCGACTCGGACACGTACGAATTGGAGGTTGACGGCAAGGGCCGCCACCATGTGTGGTTCCCGCCCTTTGTGGTCGACCGCTGCTTCCTGCGCAATCCCGGTCTTTTCTTTTGCGGCTTCAACAGGGCCCGAGCGCTCAGAAATTGCTCGGGGGAACAAAATCGGTTCGAACCTGGTTCGCTTTGGGGGCGGACTGGAGTTTTGCTGATGCGGATAAAAATGCTGTTTGCAGCGTTGCTCATGACAAGCTCCGCGCTCGCTGAGCCCCTTTCCCCGGAGGCGGACGCCTGCAAGGCGAGTAGCCTGCTTGCGCTCAAGCAAAAATATCCGCAGGTAAAGGACGTGCTGATAGACCTCGGCAGCGCAAAGATCATCAAGGCCGAGACGACGATTGAGGACGTCCCAATCCGAACCGTCGTCATTGGCGACGCCTACATCGAGCGCACAAAGACCTCGAAGCCGCAAACGCTGATCTGCATCATCGGTGATAAGGGAAAAGTTCTCCTGACGCTCTTCTCCGATCGCTAGCCTATTTGATGGGCGCCAGGTTGGCGCGACGGCGCGCTCCATTAACGACTTGACTCCTCGCCCGGCAGGGGAGGTAGGGCTTGGGTCGGCCCCTTTCGTTTCATGCGAGGCGGGTGAAGGAGGACTAAAATGTTACGCTCTTTTCTCGCGTTGCTGATGATCCTGCTCGCCGCTCCGTTTGTGCTGGAAGCCGCTTTGGCGGCGGCTTTTTCGGTGGCGACTTTCATGAGGCCGGCGCCTTCGTTTTCCACCGCAGCCTTGGTCGCGCCCATGGTCTCTTTGGCGTTTACGGCTACGTCGCGCTGCCGCGAGTTGCTTGAACGATTTTGCCGCGAGGGTCTGGCGCGAGTGCGACGGCGAGACATCCGTCGCCGAGATCGCCGCCGCGCTGGGCGAGGACGAACCCGCCGTCTGGCTGGCGCTGCAAAGCGCAGCTCTTTGACGGAAGCCATCGCGTTTCCACCTGACATGAGCGTCGCAAAGAGCCGCCGCGAGGTCGGAGCCCGGTTGGGGT
>JBAUXQ010000359.1:0-8086 GCA_049584355.1 Roseiarcus sp.
GCGATGGCCCAGCTGCTCGGGCTGACCCAGACGCCGGAATCGCGCGCCCAGACGATCGTGCATCTGCGCATCGCGGCCGAGCAGGCGCGGAAGCTTCTTGCGGTCCCGCTCGACGATCAGGAGGAGCCCGCGCCGGTGTTCACGCCGTGACGTCGGCGCTTCTCGACGGATCTGCGCAAGCCATCGCCGATGCGGTCCGAAGCGGCGCCGCAAGCGCGCGTGAGATTGCAGAAGCGGCCCTGAGCCGGGTCAAGACCCGCAACACAGCGCTTGGCGCCTTCACAGACGTCACGGCGGTCCGCGCGCTCGCCAAGGCCGACGCGATCGATGCGGCCCGGGCGCGCGGGGAGAGCCTGGGGCCGCTCGCGGGTGCGCCGTTCGCGGTCAAGAACCTGTTCGACATCGAAGGCTTGCCGACGCGCGCCGGCTCCAAGATCAATCGCGATCGTCCGCCGGCCAGGGCCGATGCGACCGCGCTCGCGCGCCTGGAAGCGGCCGGCGCCGTCCTGATCGGCTCGCTCAACATGGGCGAGTACGCCTACGACTTCACCGGCCAGAATGCCCACGACGGCCCTTCTCGCAATCCCCACGACCTCGAGCACATGACCGGGGGATCGTCAGGCGGGTCGGGCGCGGCGGTGGCCGGCGGCCTGGTTCCGATCGCGCTGGGATCGGATACCAATGGATCGATTCGCGTCCCGAGCTCGCTCTGCGGGCTGTTCGGCCTCAAGCCGACCTACGGCCGGCTCTCGCGCGCCGGGGCATTCCCGTTCGTCGCCAGTCTCGATCATGTGGGGCCGATCGCGCGATCGGTTGGCGATCTGGCGCTCGCCTACGACGCGATGCTCGGGCGAGACAAGGCCGACCCGGCGCAAGCCGACATGCCCGCCACGCCCGCTTCGCCAACGCTCAGTGACGGCGTGAAAGGGCTTCGCATTGCCAGACTCGGCGGCTATTTCGCGCGCTCCGCCGAATCGAGCGCGATCGCCGCCGTCGATGTGGTCGCCCGCGCATTGAAGGCGGACCGGGTGGTCGAGCTCGCCGGCTCGGAACAGGCGCGCTCGGCCGCCTATCTGATCACCATGGTCGAAGGCGCCGCGCTTCATCTCGAGCGGTTGCGCACGCGACTTCGCGACTTCGATCCTGACGTTGGCGACCGGCTGATCGCCGGGGCGATGCTTCCGGGCGCCTGGATCGCGCAGGCGCAAAAATTCCGCCGCCGGTTCAGGACCGAGGCCCTGGCGCTTTTTCGTAACGTCGATATCCTGCTTGCGCCCGCAACCCCGTGCCGGGCGCCGAGGCTGGGGCAGAAGACGTTCGTGCTCGATGGCCGGGAAATGCTGGTGCGCGCGCACCTCGGACTGTTCACCCAGCCGGTTTCCTTCATCGGTCTGCCGGTGGTCGTCGCGCCGGCGTGGACCGAAGGCGAAAGGCTGCCGATCGGGGTGCAGATCATCGCGGCGCCGTGGCGCGAAGATCTCGCGCTCCGCGTCGCCCGGGCGCTGGAGCAAGACGGCGTTGTTCGCGCGCCGGTGGCAAGACTGTCGTAGCGAGGCGAAAATGGCCGAGCGTGGCGATTCTCGGTGGGCTGGGCGCAATGGGGCCAAGGCCGCCATTCGCGATCGGGTATGGAGCGGACTGGTCGAAGCTCAGGTCAACATCGGTCCTGCTTACGACCGCATTCCGAATTTCGTCGGCGCCGACCTCGCCGCCAAGCGGCTGAGCGAACTCGACGAGTGGCGGCGCGCGCGCGTCATCAAGTGCAATCCTGACCCGCCGCAAATTCCTGTCCGCCTGCGCGCGCTCTACGACGGTAAGCTCTTGTTCTCGCCGGTTCCTTACCTGACCAAGGGCTTTCCCTATTTGCGCATCGACCCCGACAGACTTGCCGCAAGGGGCGTCGATTTCGAAACGGCAGCCACGGCGCAAGGTTTCATGGAGCATGGCGAAGCGATCGGCTTCGAGGACATGCCCAGGCTGGATTTCTGTGTCGTCGGCTGCGTCGCCGTGACGATGCTCGGCGGACGCACCGGAAAGGGCGCCGGGTTCGCCGATCTCGAACAGGGGATCTTCCGCGAACTCGGGCTCGTCACTCCCGCAACCCCGATCGTGACCACGGTGCATTCGTCTCAAGTCGTCGCCGACTCCGAGGTCGTCATGGAGAGCCATGATTCGGCGTTGCACTTCATCGCGACCGAGCTCGAGCTGATCGCGACGCGAACACCGCACGCGCAACCGGAGGGCGTGGATTGGGACAAAGTCCGCCCGGACCAGTTCACGGACATCCCATTCCTGAGCGCGCTGCGGCGCACGATCGAGCGCAGGAAGCGGACGACGTGAGCGCCGACGGTCCCCAAGCAATTATCGTCGAGGGCCGACGCAGCGTCGCCGCCGGGGTTGCCGTCATCGGCGGCGTCCAGCGATGACCGACCGGCTTTCCGGCGTTGTCCTGCTGCCGACCGACGGCGCCTCCGCAGGGCCGCCGGTCGATCTGTCGATCAGCGACGGACGCATCGCTCAGATCACACCCGCCGCCGACCCGCCCGCGCGCCGCCTGTTGGCGATGCCCGCGCTGGTCAATGCGCATGATCACGCCCGCCCCCTCTCGCCGACATCGTTCGGCGCAGCCGGCAAGCCGCTCGAGACGTGGCTGCTGCGCCTTGCCGCGATGCCCGCAATCGACCCCTATCTCGGCGCGGTCGCCGCCCTCGGACGCGCGGCGCGCGCCGGCGCGGGCGCGGTGATGGCGCACTACACCCGCTTTCACGGGCCCATGGCGCCGATCGACGAGGCCAAGGAAATCGCCCGGGCCGCCAGGGACGTCGGCCTGCGCGTCACTCTCGCGGTGTTCATGCGCGATCGTAACCCTCTCGTCTATGAAGGCGAAGACAGCGTTTTGATGAAACTGCCGGACGACGTCCGCGCGGTGATCGAGACCCAGTTCCTTTCCTCGATGCCTGCGGTCGTAGAGCAGATCGCCAGCGTCGAGGCGATCGCTGCCGAGACCGAGGGCGATCTCTTTTCCGTTCAGTTCGGGCCCAGTGGTCCGCAATGGTGTTCCGATGCGCTCATCGCCGCGATCGGCGAAGCATCGCGGCAGACCGGCCGGCGCGTGCATATGCATTTGCTCGAGACCCGATATCAGCGCGCGTTCGCCGACCGCGCCTATCCGGAAGGCGTCGTCGAGCGCTTGAAGACGCTTGGGCTGCTCACGCCGCGCCTGACGCTCGCCCATTGCGTCCACGCCCGGCCCGCAGAACTCGACGCGATCGCGGCCGCGGGCGCGATCATCGCCACCAATCCAAGCTCGAATCTTCACCTCAAAAGCGGCATTGCGCCAATTTCCGAGGCGCTGAGCCGCGGTTGCCGGGTCGCGCTCGGCGTCGACGCCTCGGCCTTCGACGAGGACGACGACATCGTGCGCGAAATGCGGCTCGGACATTTCCTCCATGGCGGCTGGGGCTTCGACAGCGTGATCGAACGGGGAGCATGGCTGTCGGCGGTCGTCGCCAATGGGCGGTTCGCCAACGGCGCGCCCGGTCCCGGCGCGCTCACGACCGGCGCGCCCGCCGACATTCTCGTGCTCGATCTCGACGCGCTCGACCGCGACGCCGTCATGGCCGTGGAGCCGATTGATCTGGTCTTTGCGCGCGCGAGCGCGGCCCATGTCGCGCGCTTAATGGTCGCCGGCCGGGAGATCGTGCGCGACGGGCGGGTGACCGGCGTCGACCTCAACGCGGCGGAAGGCGCGCTGCGGCGCCACTACCGGGAGAAAATGCCGTCGCGGGCCGCGTTTGTCGAAGCCTGGCGCAACTTGGAGCCGGCCGTGGCCGCGCACTATCGCGATGGCTTTGGCTGTTGCTGACCGATCGTGTCTTGAGGACGGATCATGCCGCGCACATTGCCAATCCTCGATCTCTCATCATGGCGTGAGGGCGATCGGGCGTCGCTAGCCAGAATCGGGGCCGAAGTCGGCGCCGCCTGCCGGGACGTCGGATTTTTCTACGTCGTCAACCACGGCGTCGACAGGGAGTTGATCGAAAGAGCGTTCGCGCAGTCGCACCGCTTCTTCGCCCTGCCGTTGGCCGAAAGGCAGGCGCTGGCGATCGAGACAATCGGCGGAAATCGAGGCTATTCCGGGATGCTGCACGAAGCGCTCGATCCTGGACGGGGACCCGACATGAAGGAAGCCTTCAACGTCGGCCTCGAGATTGCGCCGGACGATCCCGACCTTCTGTCCAAACAGCCCTTCCGTTCCCTCAACGCGTGGCCGAGCCTGCCGAATTTCCGCGAAACGCTGCTCGCCTATTACGACGCCTGTGCGGCGCTCGGCGCTCGGTTGCATCGCGCATTCGCCTGCGACCTCAGCCTTAAGCCCGACTTCTTCGACGACAAATTCGATCGCCCGATGGCGACCTTGCGGCTCTTGCATTATCCGGCGCCGCCCGAAGGCTCGGAGCCGCGGACCGGCGCGGGCGTGCATACCGATTACGGCAACCTGACGCTGCTCGCGACCGACGACGTCGGCGGGCTCGAGGTGCGCGCCCGCAACGGGGAATGGATCGAAGCGCCGGTCGTTCCGGGCGCATTTATCGTCAATATCGGCGACTGCCTGATGCGGTGGACGAACGACATTTACGTCTCGACCCCCCACCGAGTCGTCAACCGGAGCGCCAGGGAGCGGTATTCGATCGCTTTTTTCTACGACCCGAATCCGGCGGCGATCGTCGAGACAATTCCCTCCTGCGTTCGGCAAGGCGAACGCGTCCGCTATCCGCCAATCCTGGCCGCCGACTATCTGAAACAGCGCCTGGATGCGAGCAAGCCGGCGAAGGCGGCTCGCGGTTAAGGATGAGGCGCAGTTTTCGCGCCCGGGCTTGTCAAACGGCGTGGGAGGGGTCTATTGCTTCGGCGTTTGCGGGCGCGACACGAGAGACGCTCGCGCAACGACAAGCGGGTCGGGGAGAGCAAGATGAAGAATTTAACGCGTCGCAGCCTCATCATATCCGGGGCGGCCGTGGCCACAGGCTCGATGCTGCTGCCGGCCGAAGCGGCGACCGGGCAGATTTCGCTCAGGATCGTCAGCGCGGGCTTTATTTTCGGCGCCTCGGGCGGAAGCGGCGTCTTGGTCTTCCAAGGCCATCAATACCCGTTGTCGATCGGCGGCATCAGCGCCGGCGCCACCATTGGCGCTTCGGGAACGGATCTGGTCGGCACCGCTTCTCATCTGCACACCCCGGCTGACATCAATGGCGTCTACTCGGCGGTCGGCGCTGGCCTCTCGGTCGCCGGCGGGCGGTCGGCGGCTCAGCTTTCGAACGCAAATGGCGTGGTGCTCCACCTCCGCGGTCGGCAGGTGGGCTTCATGTTCTCGCTCGACCTCAGCGGCATGGTGATCTCGCTGCAAGGCTGACCGGACGTCGCCAGCCCGCGCGCTAACGACTCGGACTCTGCCCGTAATAGGCGCCTGGCCCATGCTTGCGCTTGAAGTGCTTGTCGAGAAGCTCGGGCTCGATCGGCTCGAGGTCCGGCGCCAGTTGCAGCGACATCAGCGCCATCTGGGCGATGCATTCGACCGCGACTGCGGCTTCCACCGCCTTGGCCGCGGTCGGCCCCCAGGTGAACGGGGCGTGCCGATTGACGAGGACGCCGGGAAACTGCGCCGGATCGCACGCCTGCATCTTTTCGACGATGACTTTGCCGGTCTCCCATTCGTAATCTGAGGCGATCTCGCTAGGAGTCATCTTGCGGGTGACGGGCACCTCGCCGTTGAAATAGTCGGCGTGGGTTGTGCCGAAGATCGGAATCGGCCGCCCCGCCTGGGCGAAGGCGGTCGCGTGCGACGAATGGGTATGCACGACGCCGCCGATGTCCGGAAAGGCGAGAAAGAGCCGGCGGTGGGTGGGTGTGTCCGACGAGGGGTTGAGCGGTCCCTCGACCTTCCGCCCTTCGAGGTCGACGATGACCATGTCGTCCGGCGTGAGGGCTGAATAGTCGACCCCGCTCGGCTTGATCGCGAAAGCGCCCCGCGCGCGATCGATCGCGCTGGCGTTGCCGAAGGTGAGATTGATAAGGCCGTGCCGCGGCAGGGCGACATTGGCTTCGTAGGCTTCTCGCTTGAGCTCCGTGAACATGATTCCCTGTTTCCCGCGTCAGGCGCGGAACCCCTGCGCGAGGTAATAATAGACATCGTTGCTGCGCAGGTCCTGCTTTAGGGCGGAAAGCGTGGTCTCCGGACCGATGATGACCGTCTCGATGCCGGCGATGGCCGCGAAATCCTCCAGCATCTCCCTCGTCACGCTGTAGCTGAAGCCGGTGTGATGCGCCCCCCCGGCCAGGATCCAGGCGGCGCAGGCGGTCTTGAAATCGGGCTGGCATTCCCAGACGGCGCGGGCGACCGGCAATTTCGGCAGGGCGGGATGGTCGACTGCGGTCACTTCGTTGACCAGGAGACGGAAGCGGGCGCCGAGATCGATCAGGCTCGCGTTGAGCGCCGGGCCCTCGGGCGCGTTGAAAACCAGGCGAACCGGATCCTCCTTGCCGCCGATCGAAAGCGGATGGATCTCGAGCTTGGGCTTGCCCGCGGCAATGGTCGGGCAGATCTCGAGCATGTGGGCGCCGAGAACCTGATGCCCGCCCGGGGCCAGATGATAGGTATAGTCTTCCATGAACGACGTGCCGCCCTTGAGCCCTTCCCCCATGACTTTCATCGCCCTGACGAGGGCCGCGGTCTTCCAGTCGCCCTCGGCGCCGAAGCCGTAACCTTCGGCCATCAGGCGCTGCGGCCCGAGGCCGGGGAGCTGCCGCAGTCCGTGCAAGTCCTCGAACGTCGTCGTGAAGCCTTTGAACCCGCCCTGCTCGAGAAAGGCGCGCAAGCCCAGCTCGAGCCGCGCGCCATAAAGCAGCGATTCGTGCCGGGCGCCGGCCTTGCGCAGTTCCGGAGCGACGGCGTAAAGCTTCTCGTATTCGCTGGCCAAGGCCTTGGCCTTGGCGTCGGAGACGGCGTTCACCTCCGCCGCGAGGTCGCCGACGCCGTAGCCGTTGGTTGCGAAGCCGAATTTCATCTCGGCCGCAACCTTGTCGCCCTCGGTGACCGCCACCTGACGCATGTTGTCGCCGAAGCGACAGAATTTCGCCCCCTGCCAATCGTGACAGGCGCGCGCCGCGCGCATCCAGGCGCCGACGCGGTCCTGCACCTCCGGATCAGACCAATGGCCGACGACGACTTTGCGCGGCAGACGCATGCGGGCGTGGATGAAGCCCGCTTCCCGGTCGCCGTGGGCCGACTGGTTCAGATTCATGAAGTCCATGTCGATCGCGTCCCACGGCAGGTCGCGATTGAACTGGGTGTGGAGATGGACGAACGGCTTCTTGAGCGTGTTGAGACCGCGCACCCACATTTTCGACGGCGAAAACGTGTGCATCCAAAGGACCAGGCCGGCACAGCTCGGATCGGAATTCGCGTCGAGGCAAAGCTTCGCGATCTCGTCGGGCGTGGTCAGCAGGGCCTTGAATGCGGTCTTGAGCGGGAGTTTGGGTGAGCCCGCGAATGCGCCCGCAATCTCTCGCCCATGGGCCGCGACCTGCTCAAGCGGACCAGGCCCGTAGAGATGCTGAGAGCCGCAAACGAGCCAGATTTCGGGGGTGGCGAGATCGATCATGGCCACTTCAGATTCTCACTTTTTGGCGCAGGAAGGTCATGCGCGCTGCGCATATTTTATATCGAGCAGGCTCTTCATCACATGCGACAGATCGGCGGATTTGGTCAGTCCGCCGAAGCTGTCGTGCAGTTCGCGGTAAAGGGCGTAAAGCTCGTCGTAGACGGCGCGATTCGCGGCGAACGGTTGATAGGACTCAGGTCTCAGCGAGGTCATCGCCGCCTCCGCGGCGGCGAAGTCCGGGTGGGCGCCGGCCAGCACCGCCGCGGCGATCGCCGAGCCAAGAGCGCAGGTCTGGCTCGAGCCCGCGACCTGCATGACGCAGCCGGTGACGTCGGCATAGATTTGCATGAGCAGCGGATTCTTCTCGGCGATGCCGCCCGTGCACACGACCTGATCCGTACGCACCCCGTATTCCTGGATGCGCT
>JBAUXQ010000360.1:0-4049 GCA_049584355.1 Roseiarcus sp.
GATCGATAGAATCGCAAACAAATCCTTCCATTTTTCAGAATCGCCGATTATGATGGCGGCGAGGACGAGGTTGGACTTCGGGGGCGCGTCGCCCGGAGTGCGAAGCGGAGAAAACAGCGAAACGAAACCGGGCTCAAGTCACTGAAAACAAACGATTGCGAGAAACCGGCGGTTTCCTGGCCCAATGATTTCAATGACTTGCAGCCCCAAGAACGAAACCGTTCCTTTCGGCCTGCGAAGCGGGCGCTTCGTTTCGACTACGTAGCGCGCCCGGCCCGGAACGCCTCGACCGTCTGCATGACGCCGCGCAGTTCCGCCAGGCCCTTCAAGCGACCGACGAACGAGTAGCCGGGGTTGACGCGCTTCTTGCCGTCGTCGCCGATGAGGTGGCCGTGGTCGGGGCGCATCGGGATTTCGGCGTCGGCGCGGCCTTCCGCGCGCCTGCGCTCCTCTTCCGCCATCAGCGCGGCGACGAGGCGGACCATATCGGTTTCGCCGGCCAGATGGTCGGCCTCGAAGAATGAGCCGTCCGGCTCGCGCTTGACGTTGCGCAGGTGGGCGAAATGCACCCGCGGGCCGAACTCGCGCGCCATGGCGACGAGATCGTTCTTCGGGTTGGAGCCGAACGAGTCGGCGCAGAGCGTGATCCCGCAGGCAGGCGAAGGCACGGCGGCGAACAGCTTGCGCACGTCCTCGGCTGTCGACATCACCCGCGGCAGGCCGAAGATCGGGAAGGCCGGATCGTCGGGATGGATGGCGAGGCGCGCGCCTTCCTCCTCGGCGACCGCGGCGATCTCGCGCACGAACGCGAAGAGGTTGGCGCGCAGGTCTTCCACCCCCACCTCCTTGTAGAGGGCGAGGGCGCGCCTGAAGCTCTGCCGGTCGTAGGTGAAATCGCGCGCCGGCAGCCAGTCGATCAGCGTCCGCTCGAACTCATCGATCTCGCCCGCCGTCATCGCCTCGAAGCGTTCGCGCGCCGCAGCGACGCGCTCGGGCGCATGATCCGCCTCGGCGCCGTCGCGCTCAAGGATGAAAAGGTCGTAAGCCGCACAATCGACGGCGTCGAACCTGAGCGCCGTCCCGCCGTTGGCGAGCGGCCAATTGAGGTTGGTGCGGGTCCAGTCGGTGATCGCCATGAAATTGTAGCAGAAGGTCTTGACGCCGGCGCGCGCAGCATTGCGGATCGACTGCTTATAATTGTCGATCCTGGCGCGGAAGCCGCCGCTGCGGGTCTTGATCTCCTCGCCGACGCCGATGCTCTCGACCACCGACCAGAGGAGTTTCGCTGCTTCGATTTCGGCCCGGCGCTTTAACACCTCGTCTTCGCTCCAGACCTCGCCGCGGTTCATATGATGCAGCGCGCTGACGACGCCGACCGCGCCGGCCTCACGCACGTTTTCGAGGCTGACCGGATCGTCCGGCCCGAACCAGCGCCAAGTCTGCAGCATCGAGTCCTCCTGTCATTCCCGGCGGTCGCGGAGCGAACGATCGGGAATCCAGACCGCACTCTCAGATCTTCCGCCCCATGGCGAGAAACTTCTCCGCCCGCGCGTTGCGCAATTCATCCGGGCTCAGGCCGTGGAGCGACTTCAGGCCGTCGCTGATCGCATGGCCGGTCGCCGCGACCGCCGCCGGCGGATCGCGGTGCGCGCCGCCCAAGGGTTCGGCAATGACGCCGTCGATGATGCCGAACCGGATGAGGTCCTGGGCGGTGATCTTCATGCCCGTCGCCGCCTCCTGGGCGCGCGAAGAATCGCGCCACAGAATCGAGGCGGCCGCCTCGGGGGAGGCGACGGTATAGATCGCGTGCTCAAGCATCAGCACGATGTTGCAGGCGGCGATGGCGAGCGCGCCTCCCGAGCCACCCTCGCCGATGATCACCGCGATGTTGGGCGCGCCGAGCGCGAGACAGGCGTCGGTCGAGCGGGCGATCGCCTCAGCCTGGCCGCGCTCCTCGGCTTCAACCCCGGGGAAGGCGCCCGCGGTGTCGATGAGCGAGATCACCGGCAGGCCGAACCGGTCGGCAAGCTCCATCAGACGCACCGCCTTGCGATAGCCTTCCGGCCGCGCCATGCCGAAATTGTGCTGCACCCGGCTTGCCGTGTCGTCGCCCTTCTCCTGCCCGAGGACGCAGACCGATTCGCCCTCGAATCTTCCCAGGCCGCCGACGATCGCCTCGTCCTCGCCGAAATAGCGGTCGCCGGCGAGGGGGGTGAACTCGGTGATGAGGCCCTTGACGTAGTCGCCGAAGCGCGGACGGCCCTGGACGCGCGCGACCTGGGTCTTCTGCCAGGGCGTCAGATTGGCGTAGAGGTCAGCCAGCGCCTTGTCGGCCCGGGCCTCGAGCCTGGCGATTTCCTCCGCGAGAGCCGGCGAATCGCCCTTTTCCGCGACCGCGCGCAGTTCGTCGAGGCGGGCGTCGATATCGGCGACCGCCGTTTCGAAGCTGAGATAGGTGCGCATTCCATCCTTGCGGCCAACCGCCCGGGCGCGGCGGCGGGCGGAAACTGGCGGCGCGGCGCGGCGAAGTCAAGCGAGCGCCAAGTCGGCGGAGTCGCGCCAAGTCTTGCATCCGCGCGTCCAATGCGGCAAAAGGTGGGAGCTTAGGAGTGTAGCTCAATTGGTAGAGCACCGGTCTCCAAAACCGGGGGTTGGGGGTTCGAGTCCCTCCTCTCCTGCCATCGCGGCGTGAGGGTACCCAAGGCGATCGAGCGGGCGTAGTTCAATGGTAGAACGGAAGCTTCCCAAGCTTCATACGAGGGTTCGATTCCCTTCGCCCGCTCCAATCGTTTGCATGTTCCGCGCGTTTGACGCCCGCCAGAATTGGCCCCGCCCTTCCGGCGCCCTATAGTCAAAAGGCGCCGAGCCCGCCCGCGAAGCAATACGCCGCCGCGCGCAAATGAGGAACGTCCGCCATGCGCTGCGTCGCCTACAACGCCTTCGGCGTTCCTCACGAAGTTCTCCATCTGGCGGAGCGGCCGGTTCCCGAACCGGGTCCGGGCGAAATCCGGGTGCGCATGACGCTGTCGCCCATTCACAACCACGACCTCTGGACGATCCGCGGCGAATACGGCGTCAAGCCGCCGCTGCCGGCGATCGGGGGGACCGAGGCCGCCGGAATCGTCGACAAGGCGGGCGAAGGCGTAACCGCGCCGGCAGTCGGGCAGCGCGTGGCGGCGGGGTCGGTTGTCGGCGCCTGGGCCGAGTATTTCCTCGCTCGCGCGGCGGCGGTCGTTCCGGTTCCCGACGCAATCAACGATGACGTCGCCTGCCAGCTCATGGCGATGCCGCTGTCGGCGATGATGGCGCTCGAGGAACTCGGCGTAGGCCCGGACCAATGGATGATCCAGAACGCCGCGACGGGCGCGGTTGGCAAGACGCTGGCGATGATCGCCAAGGCGCGTGGCTTTCATGTCGTCAATGTCGTGCGCCGGAGCGCCGGCGTCGCCGAACTCGCGGCGCTCGGAATCGGCAACGCGGTCTCCTCCGCCGAAGCCGGCTGGCAGAAGCGGGTCGAGGCGATGACCGGCGGAGCGCCGATCGTCGCCGCGCTCGACTCGGTCGGCGGCGAGGAAAGCGGGCAATTGTTGCACCTGCTCGGCGAAGGCGGCCAGCTCATGACCTTCGGCGCAATGGCCAACCAGCCGATGATCGTCGATCCCGGCGATCTCATCTTCAAGCAGACGACGATCAAGGGATTTTGGGCCGCGAAGCTCGGCAGCGGGCCCCGCCGAGCCGAAATTCCCCGCGCGATCGGCGAGATCATCCGTCTGGCCGCCACAGGCGAGCTCAAACTGACGGTCGAGAAGGCCTACCCCCTTGAGGAGGCGGCAGAGGCGGCGCGCGCCAGCATGCAGCCGGGCCGAACGGGGAAGATCGTGTTCCGGGCGTGAAAAGCATCACCGGGAGCCTGCTCAGCGCACTTGCGCCGCCGCGGCCTGCGCCATCCGCCTGATGAAAGCGGCGACCGCGTCCGGCGCCGTCACCGGCAGCATATGGCCGCCCTCCATCAGCTTGAGGTCCAGGTTGGGGACTTGATCCTTCGTCGC
>JBAUXQ010000361.1:0-2663 GCA_049584355.1 Roseiarcus sp.
TTGTGTCCGTCACCCTGATCCGCAACTCCGCCGAAAGCTGGAACAGGCTCCGTCCGCCGATCACGGCGCCGAACGGGCCGTAAGGCCCGAGGCTGTTGTAGGCGTAGCCGCGCACCGAGCCTCCGCCGCCGGCGTAGAAACGCCAGTTGGCGGGGATGTCCGCGAGGTCGCCGCCGCCCATTGCGCCGGCCCCGACGAGGCCCGCGAGCACAAAGCGCGAATCGGGGTCAATCGCGTAATAGGCGGACGCGCGCGCCTTGCCCTGGACGATATCGACGGTCGAGCCGAGGGCAGTCGGAAATCCACTCACTGAGCCCGTGAGCCGCACCCCCCGTGTCGGGTCGAGCTTGCTATCGGTCGTGTCGTAGTTGGCGGACACAGGCACGCCGACGAGCGTGTAGTTGACCCGACCGAGCGCGTCGGTCGCGACGCCCGTTTGCGCCTCGATCCCGGCCTGGAGCCAGAAATTCTGGCTGAATCGATGGCGCAGGACCGCCGTCGCGTCCGCGTCCTCCACCTCGTAACCGAAGAAGCCCGCGCCGCTGGTGCTCGTCCGTTCGCCAAGCGCGTCGATCAAGAGGTCGTTCTGCGTGCCCCACAGAGCGGGCTTCAGGAAGCTCGCGGAGAAGCGATACCCGAGATCGTCGATCGAGAAGTTTCTGATGTCCTGCGACGTCACGTACCACGGCGGCGCGTAGAAGACGTCGGCCTGCAGCCGCAGCCGCTCGGCGCCGCCGAAGACGTTGCGGTCCTCCCAGTAGACCTGTCCGGCGGGGCCGTTGGTGGTCGAATATTTCGCCGAGCCGCCGATCGCATATGGCAGTCGGTCCTCGACGTCGACCGTGTAGGGAAGGCGGCCAAAGGCGTCGAGCGCCGTCCCTTCGGTGATCGTCACCCCACCTACCGCCGGGATTTGGCGAATGCTGTTGCGCGCGTCCTCGATCGCGCGCGGCGAATAGGGGTCGCCGGGTTCGATGTACAGGAAGGAGCGCGCGATGCGCGGGTCGAAAGCTTTCGGTCCATTCATCGTCGCTTCGCCGAAGGGGGCGATCGGCCCCGGGTCGGCCGTGAAGGTCACGTCCATCACATGAGCGGCGTGATCGACCACCGGAGCGACCGAGACGATCCTGGCGAGCGGCCGGCCCTCCTTGCGGAAGTAGTCGACGATCCGCGCCTCCGCCGCGCGAAGGTCGGCCGCCGCGGCGGAATCGCCGGGCTTGAGGCGGACGATCCGCGCCGGCAATTCGGCCTCCGAAAGCTCCGCGCCGTTCGGGCCGAGCACGCTGATCGACCGAAGGCTGAAGAGCGGGCCGGAATCGACCGCGATGGTCACCGGCGCGACGGCGCGGTTGAGATACCCGTCAGCGGCGCGAGCAAAACCCGCGATGTCGCTGGACTGAATGGTCAGGCTGGCGCGGTCGATCGAGATCGTGACGGCGGCGTCGTAATAGCCGGCGCCCCACGTGGCGTCGATGATTGGGCCAAAATCGCCTTGCGCGCGGCGGGCGAGCGCATCGCCGTCGGGAGGCGGGTCGGCGCGGAGCTTGTACAGCGACGACGCGTCCTTGATCGCGTTGGCGAGCGCGCTATCGCCGGGACGGACATCGACGGTCACTGCGTAGGAAATCGCCGTCCGCGAAATCGGCGGCGGGCTCTCGTCCGAGCCCCACAGTCCAAAAAAATCGAACGCCCTGGCGCTATTCCAGGGGCTGCACGCGATCACGGCCGCGGACAACGCGACGACGAAACTCACACTCACGCGATCGGGCAGGCAAGATGCGGCCATCCACTCGTACGCCCTCTCCCCTGCTTGACCAGGGAGATACCTGCACATCCTATCGTTAACGGATCGAACTGTCTTGCGCGCCAAAAGTCGAGACCGCTTGGCAACACAAACAGGCCAGCTGTCCAAGACCACAATATATCTGCGGTCCGCTTGCACCCAGAGTGCGGGGAACTTCGGGTTCAAGCGGAGACGTGTCTTTCGCCTAACGCGTTTGTAGGTCCGCCTTTCACCAACTGCGGCGCCCACGTGGCAGTCCGCAGTGTCCGCTTAACGTCGACTCCGGCCGTCCGCTTGCGCAAAGACGCCGCGATGGTGTAGATTCCGACTAACACACTATCTGGTCCTGGCTAGAGCTGGAAACCCTCGCACAGTCGGCCCTCAATCCGGTTTTCGAAACCTGAGAGTCATTCGGTCGGACGCAGTGACGCCGATTACCGAAACGCGTACAAATTGGCGCTGCTTCGGAGCGCCGCGATGTACCTGCCGAATTTCCTCGACGGTTTCGACCGGCTCGTCGCCTTCGACGCGGAGACGACTGGCAAGCATACACCTGACGCCGAGTTCATTCGCAAGCAGCCTTTTGCCTGGAGAGCCCCTGGCGTCATCATCGAAGTCGCTTTCGTCGAAATGCTGCGCGAAGGCGAGGGCTGGCGCAAGGGCGAGACGTGGAGTTCCGGGGTCAACCCGGATGGGCCAATCGACCCCGAGGCCATCAAGATCCACAGGATTCGGCCCGCCGATCTCAAGAACGCTCCACGGTTCCCGACGATCCTGCCGAAAGTGAAAGACTTCGTTGGAGAATCGCCGATCGTGGCCCACGCTTACAAGAACGAGCGAGATTTCCTCGACTATGAGTTCGCGCGCGCCAAGGTGATTC
>JBAUXQ010000362.1:0-3444 GCA_049584355.1 Roseiarcus sp.
TTCCGGGCGGGAACACGCCCGACTTGGCGAGGCGCTCGAGCAGCCCGAGCGCATCGACGACCGGCTTCGAGTCCCAGCTGAGGCCTGGGGCGGTGTGATCGTCAAGCGCGTAGACGTCGCCGCCGTATTGGGCGACCAGCGGCAGGAAGAAGTCGGGGCAGGTGTTGCGCGTGAGGTTGCCCCAGGCGAGCGGGATATAGCCCTTGGCCTTGAACTTGGGCGCATCGGCGATCAGCTCGTCCCAGGTGTTGGGCGCGGTCAGGCCGACCTCCTTCATGATGCGATCGTTGGCGAAGACGCCGAAGTCCTGGGCCATGTCGGCGAGCCCGTAAGGCTTGCCGTCGAAGGTGTACTGGCGAAGCGGGCCCTTGAAGAACTGGTCGAAGAACTCGGGCTTGAACACGTCCTTGAAGTTCACGAGGAGACCTGCGCGCCCGAGCTCTCCGGTCTTGGTGCCGCCGTTGAACACGTCGGGCAGCGAGCCCCCGGCGATCATTGCGGTCAGGGTGGGCAGGTACTGGCTGAACGCGACGAAATTGCTCTCGACCGTGACTCCAGGATTCTCGGCCTCGAAGCCGGCGACGGTCTTGTCCCAGTAGGGCGTGCCGGCGACATAGGCCGGCTGCCAGCTCATCACGTGAAGCGTGGTCTCGGCCAGCGCGGGATGAAAGGCGGCGGCGAATGACGCCGCGGCGGCGGCGGCGAGTCTTTTCATCATCAGATCTTCTCCCTGAATGTCCCTCTGAGGTCAGTTTCTCCGACCTTGAGATTCGCAAATTGCGGAACGCTATTCGTCTCAGCGCCTGAAGGAGCGGCTGGTTCCGTTCTTTCCGCCCCCGGGGCCTGTTTTCCCGACCCGCCCGAGGTGAGGCTGTCGTCCGGCGACGACGACATCTCCTCGCTGGCGCGCAGGGAACCGTTGACCGCCCACATCGATTGCACCGCCCGATCCTCGTAGGGATGGTAGCGCGCGACGGTCTCGTTAAGTTCGATGCCGCCCAGGCCTGGGAGGGCGCTCACCATGTAGCTGCCGCCGACTGGCATGGGGCAGTTTGTGATGAGCTCGCGGCGCCAGGCGGCATCGAATTCGGAAAATGATTCCTGACGGACGACATTTGTCGTCGCGGCATAGAGCTGAAGGATCGCGGCGGTCGCGATCGGGCCGAACGGGCAATGGAACGACACCGGAAGATAAGCCGTGTCGGCCAGCACCGAGATCTTCTTGGCTTCGAGCAGGCCCCCGACCTGAATGGGATCAGGCTGGACGATGTTCGGTCGCCCCTCGGCGAGGAGCTGGGGAATGAGGTAGCGCGAATAGCAGCGCTCGCCGACGGCGATCTGGAGTCCGCGCGGGCGGGCCACCTGGCCGAGCGCGATATAGTTTTCCGGATCGACCGGCTCCTCGAACCAGTCGACTTCCGCCTCGGCAAGCTGATGGGCAAGCCGGCTCGCCGTCCCGACGCTGAAGCGTCCATGGCCGTCGACGAACACCTGAACGTCGGGACCGACCGCCGCGCGCACCGCGGCGACATGATCCATGCCCCGCCGAAGCTCGGCCGGATCGGGGTCGCGCCCGAGACCCCAGAACGGATCGAACTTCAGGCCGCCATAGCCCGCGGCGGCGACCTTGCTCGCGGCCGCGGCGGCGGCCCCAACTCCCGCCTCCGGGTCGTACCAGCCATTGGCGTAGGCGGGAATTTCGGAACGCACCGGCCCGCCGAGCAGATTGAAGGCCGGCTGTCCCAGCGCCTTGCCGCAGATGTCCCAGAGGGCGAACTCGATTGCCGCAATAGCGCTGTTGAGGACCGGCCCCCCGCGCGCATACTCGTTGCGATACATAGCCTGAACGAGGCGCTCGACCTCGAATGGCGAGGCGCCGAGCACATAGCGGTTGGTCATATGGTCGATGGCCGAGGCGACGGTGCGCGCCTGCCATTGCATCGTGCCCTCGCCGAGTCCCGAGAGCCCCGTATCCGTGTGCACGCGGGTGAGCACGAGATTGTTCCACCCGTGGCCGACCAGGAATATCTCGACACGGGCGACCTTCACGCGTCCCTCCCGCAGCGCCGTCGCGCGCTGTCGGCAAAGAACTACATATTCTTTTGCCTCCAGTCTATAGAATTTTGGGCGGTGCTTGACAAAACCATTCGGTTGCACCTTTTGGAGGCGGGTCGTCCGGACAAATGGCCAAGAATTCCAGCCTTTCTCATCGCGTCACCCGCGACCTTCGCCGCGACATTGTCGCCGGCGTTCTTGCGCCGGGCTCGTGGCTCAAGACCGAGGAGCTTGCGGCGCGTTATGCGGTGAGCGCCAACCCGGTTCGGGAGGCCCTGTGGCGGCTGCAGGGCGAGGGCTTTGTCGTCGCCAATCCTAACCAGGGGGCCCGCGTGCGCGCGGTCGACGACGATTTCATTCGCAACATCTTCGAGATTCGGCAGGCGATCGAGCCGATTTTCGTCCGCCGCTTCTGTCAGCGAGCGACATCCGGCGATCTCGACCGTCTGCGCGCCGCCGCCGCCATCTTCGCCGAAGTGGCCGCGGACCGGCCAGGCGATTTCGAGGCGCTGGAAGCCGCCAACCGCGACTTTCACGCCATCATCCTTGAGGGCGAATTCAACAACCCGGCGATCGAGGCGATGGAGCGCTACGCCGGCATCATCAATGCTACGCGCGCAAAACTTCCGGTCACGTTGTCACACCTGCGCGAACGGGTCGCCCAACATCGCAAGATTGTCGAGGCGGTCGCAGCGGGGGACGCCGAGATGGCCGCGAGGGTCGCTGCTGAGCATGTCCGGGCCGCGGGGGAAGACCTGCTCAATCTGATGCGGCAGGCGCGGACGATCCGGGACCGCGAAGGAAGATTCGAAGAGAGCTCAGTGCGGGCGGCTGCGAAGGCGCCGGCGGACTCCGCGATCTGACCCGAGATCTTCGCAGGCGGACGGACCGCTGAGTTCCGCACCGTCCGTATCCCCCGTACGCATTATTGCATATCATTATGGAAAGATTCTATAGTATCTGCGTCAACACCAGACAGAGGAAACTCGTCCCATGGCGCTCAGCGTGCTCTACGTCGGCGGTTCCGGGCAGATTTCGTTGCCCTGCGTCGAGGCCTCCCTGGCCGCCGGCCATGATGTGACGATCCTGAACCGGAACAGGACCGCCGTTCCCTTGGCGAGAGGGGTAAAGACGCTGGTCGGCGACATGAATGGCGACCCCTACGGCGAACTCGGCGAAAAGCATTTCGACGTCGTCGCCCAGTTCCGCCTCTACACGCGCGACCAGATGAAACGCGACATGGCGACCTTCACGGGGAAGACCGGACAATACGTTTTCATCTCGTCGGCTTCCGTCTACGAGAAGCCGGTGCGCCACTACATGATGACCGAGCGGACGAAGCTCGAGAACAGGTACTGGCAGTACAGCCGCGACAAGATCGCGTGCGAG
>JBAUXQ010000363.1:0-5588 GCA_049584355.1 Roseiarcus sp.
AAAGCGCGCTCGTATGCTGGCAGGAACTCGGCCGTCTCCTCGACCGTCTCGCCATGGCCTCCGAACGCGCGCGCGTAGGCCGCGAAATCCGGATTGCGCAGCGCCGTTCCGATGACGCGGCCGGGAAACATGCGCTCCTGATGCATCCGGATCGTGCCGTACATGCCGTTGTCGATCACCACGACGACGACCGGCAGGCCGTATTGAACGGCGGTGGCGAATTCCTGCCCGTTCATGAGGAAGTCGCCGTCGCCGGCGAAGCACACGACCGTCCGCTTCGGGAACACCCGCTGGGCGCCGATCGCCGCCGGCAGGCCGAAGCCCATCGAGCCCGACGTCGGGCCCAATTGCTGCTCGACCCGGCGAAAGCGTAAGAAGCGGCCGACCCAGATCGAGAAATTGCCTGCGCCGTTGGTGAAGACGCCATCGGGCGAGCGCCGCCGGATCGCGAACATGATCTCGCTCAATTGCACCCGGCCCGGATTTGGCGGCGCCTGCTCGCTCCAGGCCAGATAGTCGGCCCGCGCCGCCCGGGTTTCGGCCGACCAGCGGATCGTCGCCGGCGGCTCGACGCCTTCCAGCGCGGCGCAGAATTCGGGCGAGGTCGCGACGATGCCGAGCGCAGGATGGTAGTTGCGGCCGATCTCGTTGGCGTCGGCATGGACGTGGACGAGCCGCTGGCGCGGCGCAGGAATCTGGAACAGCGTATAGCCCTGCGCGGCAGCCTCCGACATCCGGCTGCCGACCAGCAGCACCAGATCCGCCGCTTCGACCCGCGCTTTGAGCTTGGGATTGACGGAGAAGCCGATCTCGCCGGCGAAATTGTCGTGCTCGCCGTCAAAGGCGCTGGCGCGGCGAAACGAGCCTGCGACCGGCAGGTCGAAGCGCTCGGCGAACCGGGCGAAGGCGGCGCTCGCCCGCTTGGTCCATCCGCCCCCGCCGAGAATGGCGATCGGCCGGTGCGACGCCCACAGCATCTTCTGCAATTCGGCCATCTGGGTCAGGCCCGGCCAGATCGGGGCCGGCTCGACCCGGGGCGCGTCGGTCACGGCGGCCATTTCCGTCAGCATGTCTTCGGGCAGCGCGATCACCACTGGGCCGGGCCGGCCCTGCATCGCCGCGTGGAACGCGCGCTGGATGATCTCGGGAACTTGCGCGGCAGTCTCGATCTGCGTCGCCAGTTTGGCGGTCGAGGCGAAGAGAGCGCGATAATCCATCTCCTGGAACGCGCCCCTCCCCATCATCGCCCGTTCGACCTGGCCGACGAACAGGATCATCGGGGCCGAATCGTGCTCGGCGATATGCACCCCATGCGCCGCGTTGGTCGCGCCGGGGCCGCGGGTGACGAAGCAGATCCCCGGCCGTCCGGTGAGCCGCCCCTCGGTCAGCGCCATCATCGCCGCGCCCGCTTCCTGCCGGCACACGGTCACTTCAATCGGCGTGTCGTTCATGGCGTCGAGGGCGGCGAGGAAGGATTCGCCTGGAACGCAGTAGACGCGTTCGACCCCCTGGATGACGAGCTGGTCGATGAGAATTTGTCCGCCCGATCGCAAAGCCTCGCCCAACCGACGCTCCTCGCTCCGCTTCATTTGGGGAATGTTTCGCAGGTCAGGCGCCGCATTTCAATTCCCCGCGGGGAACGGCGTCGCCTTGCGCATGAGCCGAGTTCCGGCCATGCTTAGAGGCATGTCCGCTCCTGCAGAACGCCCCGCCGAGTCGAGCGCGCTGGCGACGCTGAACTCCCGCGCGCGCGAAATCTTCCGCAGCATTGTCGACTCCTATCTCTCCAACGGCGAGCCTGTCGGTTCCCGGCATCTGTCGCGCGTGCTGCCGATTTCGCTTTCGCCGGCGTCGGTCCGCAATGTGATGCAGGATCTTGAGGAGCTCGGGCTCATCTACGCCCCGCACGCCAGCGCCGGCCGCCTGCCGACCCAGCAGGGCCTGAGGCTGTTCGTCGACGCGCTACTCGAATTCGGCGATCTCGGGCGCGAGGAGCGGGCCCGCATCGACAGCCAGGTGCGGGCGGCGGCGGAGGGGGGCGGGTTCGAAGGCGCGCTGGCCGAGACCACGAGCTTGTTGTCGGAATTGACCCGCGGCGCCGGCGTGGTGCTGACCAGCAAGACCGACACGCGGTTGAAGCATGTCGAATTCGTGCGCCTGGAGTCGGGCCGCGCGCTGGCGATCCTGGTCGCCGAGGACGGCTCGATCGAGAACCGCGTCGTCGCGACGCCGCCCGGCATGCCGGCCTCGACCTTCGTCGAGGCCAGCAATTTTCTCAGCGCCCGCATCCGCGGCCGCACGCTCGCCGAGGTGACGGCGGAAATCGAGGCTGCGCGACGCGACGCCCGCAAGGAGCTCGACGATATCGCCGCCCGCCTGGTCGAAGCGGGCCTCGTCTCATGGTCCGGCGCCGGCGGATCGGGCGACCAGCTCATCGTTCGCGGGCAGGCCAACCTGCTCGGCGACGTGCACGCCTCTGAGGATCTCGAGCGGATTCGCACCCTGTTCGCCGACCTCGAGACCAAGACCGACGTCATCGAGCTCCTGCATCGCGCCGAGACCGGCGACGGCGTCAAGATTTTCATCGGCTCGGAGAACAAGCTGTTTTCCTTGTCCGGATCGTCGATGATCGCCGCGCCGCTCAGGGACAGCGACCATCGCATTGCCGGCGTGCTCGGCGTCATCGGGCCAACCCGGCTCAATTACGGCCGTATCGTGCCGATGGTCGAATATGCGGCGCAAGTGCTCGGCGAGCTCAAGCGCCCGCGCTAGGGCGGCGGCTCACGAGCTTGTTGCGAGGAGTATGCAATGTCGAACGCGTCGAATGTCGGGACCTCTCAGCATAGCCTCGGCGAGGCGATCGAGCGGTTACGGGGAAAATGGGCGGCGATCACCGCTTTTGGCGTCCTCCTGGTGATCCTGGGCTTCGCGGCGCTGTTCTTTTCGCTCGTCGCGACGATCGCCACGGTGACTCTCAACGGCGTCCTGTTCCTGATCGCCGGCGCGGCCGAAATCGGCATCGGCATGCATTCGCGCAGCTGGGGCCGGTTCTTTCTCTGGGTGGTCGGCGGCCTTCTCTATGTCGCCGCCGGGATCTTGTGCATAGTCAACCCGATTCTCGCCTCGGTCGTGCTGACGCTCATGCTCGGCGCCGGCCTCATCGCCGCTGGCGTGGTTCGCGCCTACCTGGCGACGCAGATTCCGGCCGGCGAGCCGCGCGGCTTGGTCTTTCTCGCCGCCGCGGTCACAATCCTTCTCGGCTTGATCATTGTCACGCATTGGCCGCTCGACAGCGTCTATGTGCTAGGCGCCCTGCTCGGCGTCGACCTTCTGTTTCACGGGGTCGGATGGGTGAGCTTCGGCATGGGGTTGCATTCGCGCGCCTGACGCGCTCCAACCGGCGCTTTCGGGGAGCCAACAATGACGAAGTGGGTCTATTCCTTCAGCGCCGAACGCGCCGAAGGCCGCGGCGAGATGAAGAACCTGCTCGGCGGCAAGGGCGCGAACCTGCACGAGATGGCCTCGCTCGGCCTGCCCGTGCCCCCCGGCTTCACCATCACCGCCGAGGTCTGCACCTTCTTCTACGCCAACGGCAAGACCTACCCGCCCGATCTCAAAGCGCAGGTCGACGCGGCGGTTGCGGAAGTCGGGCGCGAGACGGGACGCGCATTCGGCGACCCGGCCAACCCGCTCCTGCTCTCGGTGCGCTCAGGCGCCCGCGCCTCGATGCCCGGCATGATGGACACCGTCCTCAACCTCGGGCTCAACGACGCCGCGGTCGAAACGCTGGCGAAAACTTCGGGCGACGCCCGTTTCGCTTATGATTCCTATCGCCGCTTCATCCAGATGTATTCGAACGTCGTGCTCGACGTCGATGTCCACAATTTCGAGGACATCCTCGAGCAATACAAGGACGGCAAAGGTTACGCGCTCGACACCGACCTTAACGCCGAGGACTGGCGCGTCGTCATCGCCGACTACAAGCGGCGGGTCATCGAAGAAACCGACAAGCCGTTCCCGCAAAGTCCGGACGCCCAGCTGTGGGGCGCGATCGGCGCCGTGTTCTCGTCGTGGATGAATCAGCGGGCGATCACCTATCGCCGCTTGAACGCCATTCCCGCCGAGTGGGGCACCGCGGTCAATGTGCAGGCGATGGTGTTCGGCAACATGGGCGAGACGTCCGCGACCGGCGTCGCCTTCACCCGCAACCCCTCGACCGGCTCAAACGAGCTCTACGGCGAGTTTCTCGTCAACGCCCAGGGCGAGGACGTGGTGGCCGGCATCCGCACGCCCCAGAACATCACCGAGGCGGCGCGCAAGGCCGCCGGCTCCGACCATCCCTCGCTCGAATCGCTGATGCCGGAAGTCTTCAGCCAGTTCGTCGCCACCACCCAATTGTTGGAGAAGCATTACCGCGACATGCAGGACCTGGAGTTCACGGTCGAGCGCGGCAAATTGTGGATGCTGCAAACCCGCAACGGCAAGCGCACGGCGAAAGCCGCGCTCCGCTGCGCGGTCGAGATGGCGGACGAAGGCTTGATCTCGCGCGAGGACGCGGTGAGCCGGATCGACCCCAGCGCGCTCGATCAGCTTCTGCACCCGACCCTCGACCCCAAGGCGAAGCCCAAGCCGCTCGCGACCGGCCTGCCCGCCTCGCCCGGCGCGGCGAGCGGCGAGATCGTCTTCTCCGCCGACGAGGCGCAATCCTTGCGTCAGGCGGGACGGAAGTCGATCCTGGTCCGGGTCGAGACGTCGCCGGAGGACATTCACGGCATGCACGCCGCCGAGGGCGTGGTGACGACGCGCGGCGGCATGACGTCGCATGCGGCGGTGGTCGCGCGCGGGATGGGCAAGCCCTGCGTCTCCGGCGTCGGCGCGATCCGCATCGACTACAACGGCCAGACGATGACCGTGGGCGGGGTGACGCTGAAAAAGGGCGACATCCTCACCATCGACGGCGGCTCGGGCGAAGTGATGCAAGGCGCAGCGCCGATGGTGAAGCCGGAGATGACCGGCGGTTTCGCGACGCTCATGAGCTGGGCCGATTCGGTCAGACGGATGAAGGTGCGCGCCAACGCCGAGACCCCGGCCGACGCCCGCGTCGCCCGCTCGTTCGGCGCCGAGGGCATCGGCCTCTGCCGCACCGAGCACATGTTCTTCGACGGCGAGCGGATCGTCGCGGTGCGCGAAATGATTCTCGCCGACAGCGAGCAGGGACGCCGGGCCGCGCTCGCCAAGCTCTTGCCGATGCAGCGCCAGGACTTCGCCGAATTGTTCGAGATCATGACCGGGCTCCCGGTCACCATCCGCCTGCTCGATCCGCCGCTGCATGAGTTTCTGCCCAAGACCGACGAGGAGGTCGAGGAAGTCGCCAAGGCGATGAAGGTGAGCGCCGAGAAGCTTCGCGCGCGGGCGGCGGAGCTGCACGAGTTCAACCCGATGCTCGGCTTCCGCGGCGTCCGCCTCGCGATCCGCTATCCCGAGATCGCCGAGATGCAGGCGCGCGCGATCTTCGAGGGCGCGGTCCAGGCGGGGCGAAAAACCGGAGCGCCGGTGACGGCGGAAATCATGGTGCCGCTGGTCATCGG
>JBAUXQ010000364.1:0-2377 GCA_049584355.1 Roseiarcus sp.
CGGGACATATCTGGCGATCGGTTCTCGGCCAACTGAAGTTCGCCCTTTGCCGCCAGGGCCGGCTTTTCCCGGCCATGACGCCTGGGCCCGCCCAGATCGCTCAAAACTTACGAACTCATCTCGGCCAATAGAGACAAATGCTTGCGATAATCAGAATGGCCGTGCTATCGTGCCGAGAGTTTGCCGGGCTGGCGGGCTGATGCCTTCCAGCTTTGAGCGCGGTTGAATGGCGGGCGGAAGATCGAAGCATCGATGGAGACCGAATTCCTACCTTAAGTCATTGATATATCTCAATCCAAGACTTGGATTTCCGACCCACCAATTTGGATTTTGTTGTTTTTGCCTTGGATTTCGTTGCGCCTGGATTTGGATTTCAGACCGGCGGCTTGGAAAACGTTGCGCCCACGCGCTCGGGCTATTCCGGATGTGCGCGCTTGCGTCCGCGCGCAGTCGCGAGCCGGTAGGCGCCGGGGGTCAGACCGACGGATTTACGGAACTGGCGAGTAAAGGCCGCCTGATCGGCGTAGCCGCATTCGAGCGCCAACTCGCTCAAGGGGGCCTCGGTATGCCGGAGGCGGTCGCACGCCCGGCCGATGCGCAGCCGGGACAGATATTGGCCAGCCGAGAGGCCGAACAGAGCCCGAACTCTCTGGTCGAACCGGAACGGCGACAGGCCGGCTCGCGCCGCGAGGTCGGGAATGCGCAGCGGCTGGTCGAGATGGTCGTCGATATAGGCGAGCGCGGCGGAAAGCGCCGCCGGGACCGGGCCCGGGCGCGACAGAGCCGGCGCGTCGCGAGAAATGCCGGCGAGGCCCCGAATGGCGCCGTCGGCGTCGACCAGCGGCTCTTTCCAGGTCAGGCACCAGCCCTCGCTGCCGTCCGGATAGAGATGAAGCTCCAACCGGCCGCGGATCGATAAGCCCTCGGCGATGACCTTGAGATCCTGGGCCTCGAAACGCGCGCCGAGCGGCGGCGCGAACACCTGGGTCGCCATGCGGCCGATGAGCGCCCGCTTGTCGGTGAAGTTGCAGCGATCGGCGAGCGTCTGGTTGACCGCGACGTAGCGAGCCTCGCGATCCTTGATGAAGAAGACGATGTCGGCGATGTGGTCGAAAAGTTCGATTGCCGGAAACGGTCGCCCAAGAACAGCGGCGAGCGCAGCCGCCGGATCGTCCTCGGCCCCGGCGCTCGCGGTTTTGCCCATTTTCAAGCGGCGGCCTGCCTTTTCTTCAAGATGGGACGGTGAGGACATGCGAATGTCGCCGAACGTGACGACCCGACTCTAGGAACCGCCACCATGTCCTCGCAAGTTTTTTCCGGAACCATGCCGGCTCTGATGACGCCCTGCGACGCCGATCGACGCCCGGATTTCGACGCCCTCGTGCGCACCGGCCGCCAGCTTGTCGACGCGGGGATGTCGGGGCTCGTCTATTGTGGATCTATGGGCGACTGGCCGCTCTTGACTCTGGAGCAGCGGATGGAGGGCGTCGAGCGCCTGACGAACGCCGGCCTGCCGGTCATCGTCGGCACGGGGGCGCAGAACACCGCGCAGGCCGCAGCGCTCGCCCGTCACGCCAAGACAAAGGGCGCGCGGGGGCTGATGATCATCCCGCGCGTCCTCTCGCGCGGCTCGTCGGCGGCGGCCCAGCGTGGCCATTTCGCCAGCGTTCTCGGGGCGGCGGTCGACCTGCCTTCGGTCATCTACAACAGCCCCTATTATGGCTTCCAGACCCGGGCGGAGCTGTTCTTCGAACTGCGCCGGGAATACCCGCATCTGGTCGGGTTCAAGGAGTTCGGCGGCGCCGAATCGTTGAGCTACGCCGCGGAGCATATCGCCGGGCGGGAGGCCGGGGTTGCGCTCATGGTCGGCGTCGACACCCAGGTGTTCCATGGCGTCGTCAATTGCGGGGCCTCCGGCGTGATCACCGGCATCGGCAACGTTCTGCCGCGCGAGGTGCTGCGCCTGGTCGAGCTTTGCCAGCGGGCGGCCAAGGGCGACCCCGAGGCGCGGCGCCTGGCGCTCGAGCTCGAAGACGCGCTCAAGCCGCTGTCGGTGTTCGACGAAGGCGTCGACCTCGTGCTCTATTTCAAGCGCCTGATGACGCTTCAAGGGCATGAGGAATACGCTTTGCAGCTCAATGCCTTCGACGCCCTGAGCCCGTCCCAGGAGACGCTGGCGACGCGACGGTTCAAGACGTTTCGCTCCTGGTACGCGTCTTGGCGCGGGGCGAAGGACTGAGCGCCATGCGGGTCATCGACTCGCATACCGAGGGCGAGCCGACGCGGGTGATCGTCGATGGCGGGCCCGCGCTCGGCGATGGGCCGCTGGCCCAAAGGCGCGAGCGCTTCGCTCGCGAATTCGATCACTTCCGCCGCT
>JBAUXQ010000365.1:0-4225 GCA_049584355.1 Roseiarcus sp.
TTAGAGCCTGCTGCATTTCGGTAGAATCGATGGCGTTAGCGCACCCGCCCCCTCTTGTGGGGGCGGGCCGGGGTCGCCCTGACCGGGGAGATTATCGAATGCGCCGCCGCTCGCTTGTCTCGCAGGACGGCGCGACCCCACTCCTTGGTCCTCCCCCTTGTGGCCCACGAGGGGGGAGACGCGGCGGGCCGGTTCCCGCGTAAACCCAAAAGCAGCGCGCCCTAGTGGGGCGCCGGACCGTTCGCGATGACGCCGAGGCTTGTCACGACGATCCAATTGCCGCCCTGTCTCTCAATTCGCAATACGCGTCCTGCGCCGGGAATCATGTCTCCGGGCGCGACCTGTTGCGAACCATGGCGGCTGCCAACCAACGCAATGCCGAACCGTACGTCCTCGACGCTATAATCCCGGAGAAAAGGCTTTCCGTCGTCCGGTCTGGCTCTCTCATTCGAGGCGGCGGGCTCCGCTCTCGCCATGAGCATCGATTGTTTCGGCGTTTGGGGCGGAAGCGGCAAGGCCGGACTTGCCGCCGGGACGCCGGCTCTCTTCTCTCCCTTGTCGAGCCTCGGCCCACTTTCGCCGCCTGCAGGCGAAGGCGGCGCGGGGACGGCGGCTTTCTTCTCCAGCTTGTCGAGCCTCGTCGCGATGTCGGCGAATTGCGGGGGTTGAGCCGTGGCGGCGGCTTTCTTCTCCAACGTATCGAGCCTCGCCACGACACCGGCAAATTCGGAGGCGGACGCAGGCGGCGCGGCGGCCTTTTGCTCCAACTTATCCAGCCTCGCCGCAATATCGGCTCTGGCGGAGGAATCCTGGTCGATGCGCTCGCTGAGCTTATCCAGACGCGCGCCGTCGTCATGCTCGATCTGGTCCAGCCGGACCGTCACTTGTGTAAGCGCGGCGCTGAGATCGCGCATCGCGGCGCGCTCCTCCTCGCGTCCTTTGGAGCCCGTGATCGCCTCCAGAGGCGTTTTCAGGACATCAACAACCGCCGCGACGCCCGCGATCGTCTGGTTTTTCGTGGCGGCGAACGTCCAGCTCAAGGGCGAAGCGTAAATAGCGACGGCGCCGCAGGCCGCAAATAGCGCCAAACCGGTTCCAATCAATAGCAAGGTCAAGCCGCGCGCTTTTGCCTTTTCTACCTGGGGCGCGGGCCGGCGATACGCGGCATCCGGGATGACCTCGGGCGGCCACGTTAGGGGCGTCTCTTGCGCCACGGAGTCGGACGCCACAATTGGACGGCCGGCCAATGCGGGGAGTTCGGGGGGCGCTGGAGGCGCCGGCGCCAATCCGCGTACTTGCGGCGTCGCGACGCCCTTCAGGCCGGGCGCCCGAAAAAGCTTCTGAGCCGGCGCGTGTTCTTTGCGACCGAAGCTCGCCAGCCTCCACCATGCGCGCGGCTCAGCCTTTTCAAACAGGCGCTCGGCCCCCCCGGCGCGCAGCAATTCTCCCTTATCGACCGCCAAGACGGGCCTCGAAAGGATTGAGTTTGCATCTACGGTATTTCCGCTGATAATAGTCTCAAGCTGTATTTTATTTCGGCGAAGTTCGTCACGAATATTTTTGAGCGGCCTGCTGATATAAACAAGAAGAAAAAAGATCAAGGCGGCGCAGACAAGCACGTCCCATCGAGGTTGCGAAGAAATGTACGTGGTGTAGAATTTTTGAACTGGCGGCGAAGACAAGTAAGTGTTCAACGCGCTGATGTATTCGTTCCACATGGCTGCCCCTTTCGAGAAGCCGCTCGAGGGCGCCCAAAGCACCGGGTTGGCGAAGACTGCAGGCTCCTCGCGGCTCATGGCGGCGATGTGCTGGACGCAAGACGAATCGGGGAAGACGGCGTCGTCGGTCAGTTTCGCCGCGCCGAGGCCGCTCCAGTCCTCGACCGGATGACGGGTTACGATCATCACATAACCCCGCGTTTCGGGCGGCAGTACGCCCAACCCCGCAAGCCAGTTCGCCACGCGTGTTGCGCCGGCGTTATACGCGGCGGCGGCGAGACCAAGATTTCCGAAGCGCTGCTTCAGACTGGCCAATAACTCCGCGGCCTTGGGGATCGCCGCCTCAGGGTCGCTGGGGTTGGCGAGCCCGCGCTCGGCCGCCGTGCCCGGCATGAATTGCGCAATCCCGCGAGCGCCGACGGGACTGATGGCGTCGGGCTGGAAGTTGCTTTCCTGCCAGATGAGTCCGGTCAGAAACGCGACCGGGAGATGCTGGGCGAGGGCGGAGGAATCGATGATCCGGCAAACGGAGGCGACGAGCGACTCCCCGTCCTCCGCTGCAAGCGCCGGAGGAAGGCACAGCAGGGCCAGGAGAAAAGCCGCGAGGGATGACCACTTCCTCACACGTTCGGACGCTCGTACACGCACGCCTTTACTGGCAGGCAGATTGTAGGCGCCCAGAAGTTACCGAAAGGGAAATGCGCTCTTCTCGTTCATCGCCGGGCGGACGCCGCTAGCGGTGCTCGCGCTTCGCTCTCAGAATGACGACGCCGAGGCGTTCACTTCCCGGCAAACGCCTGCAGGGCCGCGAGCAGCGCCTTCGGATCGAGCTGGCCCTGATAGACGGGCGGCGGCGCCGGGCCGCGCTTGAGCAGGAGATAGACTGCTTCCCAGGCGGTGCGAGCCGAGTATTCGAAGGTGAACGCGATGTCCTGCGGAACCTCGACGTACTGACCGATGAGTCCGAGGTTGGTCGCCCCTTCCGGAACCACGGGGGGCTTGTCGCCGCGGCTGCACGTCAGCCAGATGTTGTTCACGTAGGGCAAGTTGCACGGAATGCAGATCGACGACTTCATGATCGCGTCCGTTTGGTCGAATCGCAGTTGCCGCAGGATTTCCTCCAGGATCTCCGCGCCTGTGCATTGAACCATGCGTTTCTTCACAAAATCGCCGTTGCGATCGGGATAGAGCCCGTAGCCCCACCAGACAGTCGCGCCCTTCGGCTGATCGAGGACCTCCGGCTGGTCGAAGATCGTCAGCGACAGCACCCAGCCCGAGTCTTTCAAGGTGAGGAGCCCGCCGCTTCCCGTCTCGCTGCCGGTCAGGGTGGTCATCTGGTCGGTGAATTCGGTCCCCGTCGTGGTGACGGTGAAAGTCACCCAGCGCGAGTCGGCGATCCGGGGGGCGCCGAAAAAGGCGTCCGGATCGCCAAATTCCTTGCGCCCCTGGGCTAAGCGCTTCCACAAGGCCCATGACCGCCCGGTATCGAGCGGCTTCGGCGCTTCGGTCATCGATCCGGCCGAACGGTCGGCGGCCTGCGACCCGGTCGTCACAAGCACGATATCGTCCCGCGCGACGGCGACCGAGATCGCGGCGCCCTCCCGTTCGTAGTCGAGCCGGTTGACGGTTATCCGGCCAGGCGACGGAGCGAAGCCGATGTCCTGGACGAAGGCGCCGGTCAAAAAATTCACGCCGCGCGGGCGAAGCCAGGCGACCAGCGGCTTTATGAACGCTTCGTGCTGGTTGAAGGGAGAGCGCAGGACGCCGGCCATCGTCGACAGGTCGGGGAACAGGTAGATGAAGCGGTTCATGTAGCGCCGGAACTCGATCACGCTATGCTGCGGTAGCGAGCCCATGATCGTCGACCAGAGCAGCCAGAATTCGCTCTTGAAGAACTCCGGAGAAAAGAACTCATCGATGCGCCGCCCGTCCAGCATCGCTTCGGGCGTCAGCGACACCCGTCCGAGGGCGAGGCCGTCCAACGGACTGAGGCCGAAATGCGGGCCATGCACGACGCGGAGGTCGCGATCGATGATGTGCGTTTTGTCGTTGAAGGGGTGGTCATTGTTGAAAGTGAAGAATTGATCCCTGACGGATGTCTTGGGATCGGACTCGGTGGGGATATTCGCGAGCAGGTCGAAAGCGCAGCGGAATTCCTTGTCAAAGACGGAGCCGGGCAAGTTGTAGCCGCTCGCCGCGCCGCCATCCAGGAAGAACCCGCCGCCGAGCCGCTCATCCGCCTCATAGATCGTGATATCCTGGCCGGGCACATCGGCGTTGCGGATGAGAAACGCGGCCGCGGCCAGACCGCCAAATCCGCCGCCAACGATATGGGCCTTCATCTGTTTCTCCCTTGGTCCCGATGTTTGGGAGGTCCGCCTCACCCGAGCCCGCTAAAAACCCTTTATAGACGGCGCCTGGCCCCGTCGTCTGGATTTTGGCGATCAGCGCGGCCATGAACAAGGCGCGCCGGCCTTGCGCCTCATGCCGGGTCGAGCAGCGCGAAC
>JBAUXQ010000366.1:0-6703 GCA_049584355.1 Roseiarcus sp.
GTGATCAACAAGATCGACCTCGCCCCTTACGTCGGCGCCTCGCTCGAAGTGATGGCGCGCGACGCGGCGGCGATGCGCAAGGGCCGGCCGTTCGTGATGGCGAACATGAAGACTGGGGAAGGCGTCGATGCAATCCTCGACTTTTTGAGCGACAAGGGCGGGCTCGCGGCAGCGTGAGGCGGCGACGGCGGCTGGCCGCGCTTGCGCCCCGGGCCCGACCCTTATACCGTCGCTGATGATGGTTCCCTTCGGGGATCAAAAGGGAACACGGTGCAGGCTGAAAAGGCCGAGGCCGTGGCTGCCCCCGCAACTGTAAGCGGTGAGACGACGCCACTCATGATCACTGGGAAACCGGGAAGATCGGCGTCCGTCGTTGACCCGCGAGCCAGGAGACCTGCCATCGCTCGTGCAGCCGATCTCGGGCGAGGTGAACCGATGGTCTGTAATCCTGGGGCGCACGCCCGCGATCGCGCTGTTTTTCCTCAACAGCATGCGAGGGCGCCATGCCTGGAATCGTCTCAACTGTACTGAATGAGGGGGGCGCCGACCTGCGGCGCCGATTGATCGCCGTTTACGCCGTGCTGATCGGCGGCAACATTCTCATCTGGCTCTGGGCGCTTGTGGTCCTGGGCGACCGGCCGCTCCTGCTCGGGACGGCTTTGCTCGCCTATACCTTTGGTCTTCGGCACGCGGTCGACGCCGATCATATCGCGGCGATCGACAACGTGACGCGCAAGCTGATGCAGCAGGGCCAGCGGCCGGTCGGCGTCGGCCTCTTCTTTTCGCTCGGCCATTCCGCGATCGTGGTCCTCATGTCGATCGGCGTCGCGTTCGCCGCCTCAGCGCTGACGTCGCGCTTTGATTCGATGAAAGAGGTCGGCGGCGTCATCAGCACGATTGCGTCGGCTTCGTTCCTGTTCGCGATCGCCTTCATCAACATTTTGGTGCTGATCTCCGTCTACCGGACCTTCCAGGCGGTCAAGCGCGGCGAACCGTTCGCGGAGGAGGATTTCGACATCCTGCTCAATAAGCGTGGGTTCCTGTCGCGGATCTTTCGCCCACTTTTCAAGCTCGTCACCAAGAGTTGGCACATGTTCGCGATCGGGTTCCTGTTCGGCCTCGGCTTCGACACCGCGACCGAGGTCGCGCTGTTCGGCATTTCGTCCGCGCAAGCCGCTAATGGCATGTCGTTGGCCACGATCATGGTGTTCCCGCTTCTGTTCACCGCCGGCATGACGCTCATCGACACGACTGACGGCGTATTGATGCTCGGCGCCTATGGCTGGGCGTTCATGAGGCCGATCCGCAAGCTCTACTACAACATGACCATCACCGCGGTCTCAGTGGTGGTCGCGGTCCTGATCGGCGGGCTCGAAACCCTCAACCTGATCGGCGACCAACTCGGCCTGACCGATGGCGGCGGCTTCTGGGGCGCAATCGGCGCCATCAACGACAATTTCGGCGTTCTCGGTTATGTCATCATCGGAATATTCGTCTTGAGCTGGGTGGGCTCAGTGGTTTTCTACAACCTCAAGGGCTACGACGAGCTCGAGGTCAATACGGCCGAGGGAGGCTGACGCCTCGCCAGTGCGGCCGCTTCCTCAACGGAGGCGGCCTATGGCGGCGAGGGCAAAGATCGACGATCCGCCCTCTCCTATCCGGGATACTGAGATGAACGCGACCGACACCATGCTCTCCGAGCTTCAGGCCCGGCGCCCCGGCATGAGCCTCGACCGGAAATTCTATACCGACCCCGAGTTTTACCGCCTCGATCTCGAAACCCTCTTCTACCGCGACTGGCTGTTCGCCGGCCACGATTGCGAGATCCCGGCGCCGGGCGACTACTTCACGATCCAGATTGGCGACTACCCGGTCATTGTCCTGCGCGGCCGGGACGGATCGATCCGCGCCCTCCACAATTCGTGCCGGCATCGCGGCTCGCGGATCTGCTCCGCGCCTAAGGGCGCGGCGAAGCGGCTCGTCTGCCCCTATCATCAATGGACCTACGATCTGGACGGCAGCCTGATTCGCGCCCGTCAGCAGGACGGCAGGATCGACAAGACGCAATCCGCCCTCAAGCCGGTCCGCTGCGAAAGCGCCGGCGGCTATATCTTCGTCTGCGTCGCGCCGGTTGCGCCGAGCTTCGAGCCGTTCAGGGCTCAGCTCGAAAGATATGCATCGCCCCACAAGCTCGCCGACGCCAGAATCGCCTTCGAGAGCACGATCGTCGAGAACGGCAACTGGAAGCTGGTGTGGGAGAACAACCGCGAGTGCTATCATTGCGCCGCAAACCATCCGGAGCTGTGCCGGACGTTCCCCGAGCGCCCGACGGTATCGGGAATCCAGGACGTCATCGGCGACCCGGAGATCACGGCGCATTGGGACCGATGCGAGGCGGCAGGACTGCCCAGCGCCTTTGAGCTCTCGGAATCGGGACAGTACCGGACGAGCCGGGTCCCGCTCGTGGACAAGGCGGTCAGCTACACGATGTCGGGCCGGGCGGCGGTCGGTCGCGGGCTCAGCGACGCCGTCACCGAGCCCAACATCGGGTCGTTGTTGATCTTCCATTATCCGTCGACCTGGAATCACGTGCTGGGCGATCACGCGGTGACGTTCCAGGTGTTGCCGATCGGTCCGATGCAGACCCAGGTCAGGACGAAATGGCTGGTTCACAAGGACGCCGTCGAAGGCAAGGATTATTCGGTCGAGGAGCTGACTCACGTGTGGCGCGCCACCAACGATCAGGACCGCCGCGTCGTCGAGGAGAACCAGATCGGCATTCGCTCTCCCGCCTACGAGCCCGGTCCCTACGCGCCCGATCATGAAGGCGGGGTCATGCAATTCGTCGACTGGTACTGCCGGACGATGCAGCGGAATCTCGGCAGCGAGCGGGCGAGCCTGAGCCGCGTCGCCTGAGGCGGACGGCGTCATCCCCACAGGGCTCACTTCGTCGGAAGTCTCGCGTCGATCCGCTTCATCATATGAACCGCGGTCCCGCCGCGGAATGACTCGATCCGGTCGATCGCATACCCGAGCTTCGCATAGAGCGTGAGATTGGCGGCGAAGGCCGCATTGGTCATGAGGCGGATTTCGCCCCGCCCGGATACGGACGCGCGCGCCTCCGCGTGGGCGATGAGCCGGCGCCCATAGCCCCTGCCCTGCTGGTCGGGCGCGACTGCGACATTCTCGATCCAAAGATGATCGGGCCGGACGATCGTCTCGATGAGACCCGCCAGCACGCCGTCGACGGTCAGAAGATAGATGGCATGCTCGCGGACAGCGCGGTCATAGTCGGCCTGCATCGGCAGCGGCTCGCGGCCGATGAGCGCAACCCATTTGGCGTATGCCGCGCGGGTCAGGACGCGGATGCTTGCCGCGTCTTCCGAGGCGGCGGGCCTGATTTCGAGCGAGGGGACGGGGGCTGGCATTGGCGTGACTACGCCGAGCCGGGGACAGCCCGCAACCGAACGGGCGCCGCTCGAGCGGATCGGGCGACGCCGCCGCGCGCCTGTGATAAACTGTTGGGCAAAAGGCAGCGCGGTTCTGCCGCCGATTGAAGAGGAGTGTTCGAACCATGGGGTCGGCCGCCCGGGTCACTACCGCAGCGGAGGGCTTGCCGCGCCGCCGGTTCACGGTCGCCGAGGTCGAGGCAATGGTCGCGGCCGGGGTGATGGAGGAGGACGAGCGCGTCGAACTGATCGGGGGGGAGCTCGTTCCAATGTCGCCGAAGGGCCTCGCTCACGAAGTCCTCAAAACCGCGCTGGCGGATCGCTGGTACCGTCTGCCCGATAGCAACGCCAACCTTATAGTCGCGACGACATTTCGTCTGAGCGAGGACACCTATCTCGAGTCCGACGTTGTAATCTTTCCTCGCGCGAGTGGCATTCGCGGATTGACCGCTGCAAACGTGCTGCTCGTCGTCGAGATCGCCGACTCTTCGTTGCGCTACGACGTGGGCCGCAAGGCGGCGCTGTACGCGAGCTTCGGCGTTCGCGAGCTTTGGGTCATCGATGCGGTTCGGCTGACGACTCGCGTCTTCCGCGAGCCGGCGGCGGACGGCTATCGCAAGGCGCGCGACTTCGGCTCCGCCGATCAACTCGTCCCAGCGATCGCACCCGAGGCATTCGCACTGAGGCTTGACGAACTGGACCTGAGCTGACCGTCTTCACGACGCTCTTCAAAGCGGCGCCTGAGTCAGGCTGGATCGCGCTTTAGATCCTCGCGAGCGACGACCGGCCCGCCCTCCGCTATCGCTTGACGGCGGCGTTCCACCTCGCTGAGGAACTCAGGCGACGGCTCTCCCTCATCGTCCTCGCTTGCTGCCAGAAGCATCAAGTAATCTTCCTCAGGCAGGACGGCCAATCTCTCGCCGGCCGGCGTTACAATGATCTGAGCAGCCTTGTTCATCTCAGGTCTCCGACCGATAGACCTCTCCGCGATGCGCGACGGCCAAAACCACGATCTCGCCATGCCGGAAGTCAAATATGACGCGCCAGTCTCCCACCAGCAAGCGCATCGCAGAATCACCTTTTAGCCGCTTGATCTGATTTCGAAGCGCAAGCGGATCGACCGCAAGTCGGTCGAGCGCCTTCTCGACCCGGTCCCTGATAAGTGTATCCAACGCGTCGAGCTCTCGCGCCGCCTCCGGCGCGAATACTATCGTCCTGCCCTCGCTCACGCCTGCTTCTTGAGCTTCACCACATTGTGCAGGGTGGCGTCGGCGGTTTCGAAGAACCGCCTCACGCCGCGCGCGGCCTGGCGGATGCGCTGCTCGTTCTCGACCAGGGCGAGGCGGACGAAATCGTCGCCATGTTCGCCGAAGCCGATCCCCGGCGCGACCGCGACGTCGGCCTTCTCGATCAGGAGCTTCGAGAATTCGAGGCTGCCGAGATGGCGGAAGCGCTCCGGCACCGGCGTCCAGGCGAACATCGAGGCGCTCGGCTTCTCGATCGGCCAGCCGGCGGCGGCGAAGCTCTCGATCATCACGTCGCGGCGGCGCTTGTAGGTCAAGCGCATCTCGCGCACGCAATCGTCCGGGCCGTTGAGCGCCGCGGCGGCGGCGACCTGGATCGGGGTATAGGCGCCATAGTCGAGATAGGACTTGACGCGCGCCAGCGCTGCGAGCAGCCGCTCGTTGCCGACCGCGAACCCGATCCGCCACCCGGCCATCGAATAGGTCTTCGACATCGAGGTGAACTCGACCGCGACCTCGAAGGCGCCTGGGGCCTGCAGGATCGACGGCGGCGGCGCATCGTCGAAATAGACCTCGGCGTAGGCGATGTCGGAGAGGACGAAAATCTCGTGCTTCTTCGCGAACAGCACCAGGTCCTTATAGAAGTCGAGCGAGGCGACCATCGCCGTCGGGTTCGAGGGATAGCAGACGACGACCGCGATCGGCTTCGGGATCGAATGCATGATCGCGCGCTCGACCGCGTTGAAGAACTCGGGGCCCGGCTCGGACGGGACCGAGCGGATGACGCCGCCGGCCATCAGGAAGCCGAAGGCGTGGATCGGATAGGACGGGTTGGGAACCAGCACCACGTCGCCCGGCGCGGTGATCGCCTGGGCCATATTGGCGAAGCCTTCCTTCGAGCCGAGGGTGGCGACAACCTGGGTCTCTGGATCGAGCTTGACCCCGAACCGGCGCGCGTAATAGCCCGCCTGGGCGCGGCGCAGGCCGGCGATGCCCTTCGAGGCGGAATAACGGTCGGTGCGCGGTTTGCCGACCGTCTCGATCAGCTTGTCGATCACGTGCTTGGGCGCGGGCAAGTCGGGGTTGCCCATGCCGAGATCGACGATATCGGCGCCGCCGGCGCGGGCCTTGGCCTTGAGCGCGTTGACTTGCTCGAAGACGTAAGGCGGCAGGCGCCGCACCCGGTGAAAGTCGCTCATCTCAGCAAATGGCCCTTGAATCGTTTCCCGCTTCGTCGGCTCTCGCGCCGCTGCTTTGTTAGCATTGCAAGCCTACGCGCCGCAAACGGGATAAATGTCTATTGCTGGGCGTCGGGGGCGGTCATTTTCGGTTTTTTCTTCGCCGCTTCCTCGTCGGCGAGCGCCTTGGCGGCCGGCGGGTAGGCTTGCCGCAGCATGTCATGCTTCTTCTGGAGTGCGTCGAGGTCGCTCTTCACCGCCTTGAGGTCAATGTCCTTCAACGCCGGCCGCGCCGGCTCGGGGGGCGGCTGAAAGACGGGAATGAAGTCGGGGTCGCTGGGGGGTCGCGACTTGACGACGAAATCGGCCGGCGGCGCGACGTCGGTCGCGAAACCCAAGAGTTTGGCTCCCTGCTTGAAGACGTTATCCTGCTCCTGCGCCTTACCCGCCTGAGCCGAGGCGACGAGCGCGGCGAGCGCGACAAGCCCTGCCGCGGCGAATCGCCCCGGCCGGTGTCGGTGGCGCTCGGCGCGAATCGTGCAAAACATTTTTCATCCCGAAAGTCTTGATGGCGTCGCCAACCGGTAGTGACCTATTATGACCAAAACGGGACCGGGCCTCACGCCCGGAAGCGACAGGAAACGCTTTTCATGGCCAAGACCAGTCCGAGCAGGCAGGAGGCGCCCGCGACATCCCAGCCGATAAAGGCCGCGCCAGCAAGTTCGTCGGCGAGCCGCGCCAAAGGGCGCCCGGCAGGCGAAGGGCCTCGCCCGTTGCTTGAAGTCAAGGCGCCTCCGGCAAAGACCCCCCGGCGACGCGGCAAGCCCGCGGC
>JBAUXQ010000367.1:0-1714 GCA_049584355.1 Roseiarcus sp.
TGGCCGTTGCGCTCCTCCGGCACCGCGCACAAGCCGAGGTTGCGCCGCTCGGTGACGCCGAGCCGGCCGACGTCACGGCCTGCAAGCGTGATCGCCGCGGACGTCGGGGCGAGCGTCTCGCCGCTGATCGCGCTCAAGAGCTCGTTCTGCCCGTTGCCGGCGACGCCGGCGACGCCGAAGATCTCGCCCGCCCTGACTTCGAGCGCGACGTCCTGCAGCGCGACGCCGAATTCGCTCGGCTTCGCGAGGCTCAAGCCCTGCGCCGCGAGTTTCGGTTGGCCGAAGACGCGCGTGGCGGGCTTGGCGATTTCCTTCAGGTTGGCGCCGATCATCATCTCGGCCATCGAGCGCGAGGTCTCGCGCTTCGGGTCGCAGTGGGCGACGACCTTGCCGCCGCGCAGGATGGTCGCGGTGTCGCAGAGCGCGACGATTTCGTGCAGCTTGTGCGAGATGTAGAGGATCGAACAGCCGTTCGCGGCGAGCTTCCGCAGGGTCTCGAACAATTGCTCGACCTCCTGCGGCGTCAGAACCGAGGTCGGCTCGTCCATGATCAGGAGCCGCGGGTTGAGGAGCAGCGCGCGCACGATCTCGATCCGCTGGCGCTCACCGACGCTCAAGGTCGAGACGATGCGGCGCGGATCGAGCTTGAGCTGGTAGGCTTCGAGCACCCGGTTGAACTCGGCGAGGAGTTCGCGCGACGACAGGCGAGAGTCCAGGCCAAGGGCGATATTTTCCAGGACCGTCATCGCCTCGAACAGCGAGAAGTGCTGGAACACCATGCCGATGCCGAGGCGCCGCGCGGCGCGGGGGTTCGAGATCCGGGTGGGCGCGCCGTCAAAAATGATCTGTCCCTCGTCGGGGGCGAGGATGCCGTAGATCATCTTGACCAGGGTCGATTTTCCCGCGCCGTTCTCGCCCAGTAACGCGTGAATCTCGCCCGGCTTGACGCTGAGGTTGACGTTGTCGTTGGCGCGCACGCCGGGAAAGGACTTGCTGACGCCGGTGAGCTTGAGCCGCAGGGGCGGTTCGACATTCACAGAGATAGGACCTCGCTCCCCCTCAAGCCTTTCAGCCAGCGTCGCCGGCGCCAGGCGACTACGCAAGAATCGCGCCGCCAAACGGCCGCTGGTCTCTCCTCGCAGAGCGCGCGACCGGAGATGACGGCGCCTCTTTTTTGACCGTAACGACCCGGCGGGCGGTGTCAAATGAAGGATGGGCAGTGCAGCGGGGCGGCCATTACTCCGGTAAGCCGAGGAGGCGCGCGCCCTTGGAGAAGGCCTCGGCAAGCGGCGACGCCATCCCGAATTCGGCGAAGATCCGGATATGGAAGCCGGGACGGCGGAATCGACGAGGTCGCCACGCAGGGCCCGGAAGCGCGAGCGTCCGCTCTTCGTCGAGGCTCGCAAGCCGGCTGTAGCCAGCGATGTCCGCAGCCAATATTGCGGCGAGCCTTCTGGTCTCGGTCATCACCCTGTCCCGCGCCTTGGACCCTAACACGCGGCGGGAGACGGCGGCGCCGCGGCATGGTAGCGGGGTTCAGCGACATCTTCCGGAGCTTTCGCATGGGTTCCTCGCTTCGCCCCTACGATGAGGCGCTGCTGCGGCGCGCCTTCGCCGTCGCGCGCCGCTCGCGCGCGGCGGGCGACCATCCATTCGGCTCGGCGCTCGCCGACGGCGAAGGCAAGCTTCTCATGGAGCAGGGCAACGGATACAC
>JBAUXQ010000368.1:0-7055 GCA_049584355.1 Roseiarcus sp.
CAAACAGAATCCGATTCGCTCAACCCCCGCCACCACAAACCGCTATTATCCAGACAGGCTCCTAGGGCAATCGCCTGTTCGGTCCGGGCCTCGTCGTCGCGCTCCGGCTCGAGCCATTCGAAGCCTAGCAGTTCTGCATTGTCGAGTTCCGCCGTTTCGGACGTCGCCGTTTTTTCATTCCGAAGTTCAGCCATTTGAAATTCCCCGCGCTTATCAGAACGGTAAGAATTCTCGCCGTAACGCTTGTATCGCCGGCAGGTGCTGGTCGAAGGGAGGGGGCCTGCCCCGCTTAACGTGAGCGGCCCCCTCCTTTTATTCGAGGCTGCACCGAGCTGGTGATGCTCGGGTTTTTGACGTCCATAACTCCCGATTTCAGCTTGGCTCTACACCTTCTCCGCTTCTATATTCTACGCCCTCTCCGATTCTATACGTTAAGCTATCGATGCCTTCTCCGATATAGGAGCGAATCTCCAAGCCTTCCCCGATATAGGCCCGATTTTCCAGGCCTTCCCCAATCTTTGCCATTTTTCGCTTCTCCGGCAATATTGTCGATGTCACGCGAATACGCTTTACGCTCCCCGCCCTGGCGGATTACACAAGCTACCTTACTCCCGGGTGCTGAACGTCTCTCGTTCTAAGGCTCCACGCCTTCTCCTATGTACCCCGAGTCTTCCATGCCTTCCCCACTTCTACGACCCTCCACGCCCTCGCCAATCTTTACCATGCCGATTCTCCGCTGAAATTGGGTAATGTTACGCAAGCACGCCCTACGCGACCGACCCGCGCACGCGGATCCGATATCCGATCCTTCCGGCCTCAATCGTCCGGACGACCGGCCTTTTTCCTGCCACGCAGCCGTCATATTCGCCCGCGCCCCTCGGCGGCCCATACACCGCAAGGGTTGTGATTCTTGCGAAAATTCACTTTACGTTAACCAAGCGCGCTTGCTAATGCAAGTGGCGAAAATGGGACGAAATCCCGTCGGGCGCCCTTGACGGCGCCTTACGCGGCAGATTGGGCAATTCGCCAATGTTCTTGCAGCCGTCGCGATCCATGGGGCTCTTTTTCCCGCAGCGCCAAGACGAGATTGTCGCTCTTGACCGAAAGATGCGCTGCAAGTTGGCGTCCAGCCTCGAGCATATCTCCGACAGGGCCGCTTCGACGTTGTATATTGAGAACTCTCAACTTGAGCCGTTGCTCTCGGAGGTTAGGGCGCATCGGCAGGCGCCATCGGTATTCGCTGACTATTTCGAGCTCGTGTTCGCCCTGAAGGCGAAGCGCCATGATGAGGCGGCCCGTCTTTGGCGACGAATCGCCGCGGCGGTCGGAGGCGCGCCGATCCTCGAGGTCGCTCCTCTCACCGAAGAGGCGCTCGGCGAGGACGCCGCCCGCTTCGCGAGGCTCCTGAATGCGGGCGAGAAGGGGCCGATCTTTGGGCCACCCGACCCGTCGCAATGGCCTGCCTTCGCCGCCGGCGTTGCGGAGGCCTTTTCCCTCCTCGAAGAAACGGACGCCGCGCTCGCAGCCGAGATTCGCTCATTGATTGTGCTGGTGATCGGTTCGGCGCCGCTGAACCCGCAAGTCTCGTTCGGCGGCGTCACCTCGCTCACGCTCTGGGGCGCCGTCACCCTGAATACCGAACTTCATCGAACGCCGCTTGAGATCGCCGAGGGACTCGTCCATGAGGGGGCGCATACGCTGTTGTTCGGCTATGCGGCCGACGAGCGGCTGGTCCGCAATCCCGATTCGGAGCGCTTCGCCTCGCCCCTGCGCTCGGATCCGCGCCCGATGGACGGCGTCTTCCACGCGACCTTCGTCTGCTCGCGGCTGCATTTTTTCTATTGTCGTTTGCTCGAGCGCCGGCCAGAAGGCGTGCTCGGCTTCGACCTGGGTGCGATCGAAAGAAAGGTGGCGCAGTTGGCCAGTCGGTTCGACGACGGCGCCCGCCTGATCGCCGATAAGGCCAGTTTGACTCCGCTGGGGGAGAAGGTGTTGCGCTCATCCGTCGACTATATGTCCCATGACGCTGCTGCTTGACCCGAAGGCCCGCGAGGCCGTCATTCATGGCCCGCCGCGCACTCTCATGGAGGGTGCGGCGCAGACAATCATGGCGAACATCGCCCGTCGCGTCGCCGAGGCCCCGGACGGGCTGATTCGCAGCTTCCAATCCGACGGAACCCCGAGGGAGCAGACGTTTGCCGAAACCTGGCGGCGATCCGGCGAAATCGCCGCCCGATTGCGCGGCCTCGGGGTCGGGCCTCGGAGCCAGACCGTTTTGCTGCTGGGCGACCTCCTCGACTTCGTTCCCTGTTTCTGGGCGTCGCTGCGCGTGGGCGCGACCGCGATTCGGTTCTCCGGCGTCGCCCATACCGCCGCGGCCGAAGACCTCAAAAGCCTGACAGCGCGCCTGGAACGTCCGGCGCTTATCGCGGATACGTCCACGACCGACCTCGGCCGGCTCACCGCTTTGCTGCCGGATGCGCCGGTCCTGCGCCTTTCGGAGCTCTCCGGCGATGGCGACGAAAACCTGGATCCCGGCGACGAGCCTGACATCATCTGTCTCCTTCCGACCTCGGGATCGACCGGAAGCGTGAAGCTCGCGATGCTCGACCGTCGAGCGCTGCTGTATCGTTTTTTCTCGCAGCACCTTTCGCTGACCTCGTTGACCGCCGATACCCTGAATGTTTTTCCCTTCGAGGGCATCAGCGGGCTGGGCGCTTTGTTCCTGCGTTATGCAAGCTTGACGCAATTGCATCCGCGCACCCTCACGACCCACCCATTGGCGATCTTCGAGGCGATCGAACGTTTCGCGATCAGGACCGCTCATATGACCAATTCGATGGCGGCGCGCCTGGTCGAGGAGGCCGCGAACGAGGAGCGCAGTTTCGATCTCAGTTCGCTCAAAATGATGGGACTGGGCGGCGAAACGGTGACGCGCCTGGTCGCGACCCGCTTCGACGCCTTGCTGAGGCGGAACGGCGCTGAGAACGCGCTCCGCGCCGGTTATGGCACGACCGAGACAAGTTCTCTTCTGGCCGGCGCAGACCCCTCCACATGCCCACTGGACGACGCAGGCGCGCCGATCCTTGGCGGCGCCGTTCCCGGCGTCTCACTGCGGATTGTCGACGACGCTGAGTTTACAGTTGGCGAAGGCGAGGCGGGGCATGTCGAGGCTTTCGCGCCGCACACCCTGTTCGCTGGCTATTGGAAAGAGCCGGAACTGAGCCGCGACTGCATGACCGCGGACGGCTGGTACAAAACGGGAGACTTGGGTGCGATCAACGACGGGGGCTTTTCATTTCGCGGGCGCGCGAAACAGGTGCTGGTCGTCGGCGGGCGAAAATTTTCGCTCGACGAGATCGACGCCTGCTTGCAGAGCCACGCGGATATTGGCCGGCAAACCGTGTCATTCGTGTTTCGTGACAGCGCAGACGCAACCGACGGACTCGGAGTAGCGATCGCAGTCTCGGAAGGCGAAGCTCTCGATAGCGTTTCGACCGAGGCGATTCGCCGCGCCCTTGTCCGCCGCTACGGCTTGACGCCCGCGGTCGTGACGCCGGTTCGATCCGGAGAATGGCCGCTCACGGCCACCGGCAAGGTCGACCGCAGGGCGCTTGCCGAGCGGGCGGCGACGGCTGGCGTAAGATTGGACGAGGAAATTGCGCGCCGCGCGCCGGACAGCGTCGACGAAGAAATCCTGGCGGCGCTTTGGCGGGAGGCTTTGAATCTCGGGCGCGGTTTCAGCCCCAACGACCACAACTTTTCCGATTGCGGCGACGATTTCGGCCGCGACGACAACTTTTTCGATTGCGGCGGCGAATCCCTGCGCGCGGCCGCCCTGTTGATCAGCGTTGACAAGCAGTTCAAACGCCAATTCGCGCTTCGTGAATTTTTCGCTCTTCCGACGTTCAACAATCTTCTTCGCCTCGTTGAAGGCGCTTCGTCTGCGGCGGCAGACGAACAAAAGACGAGCGCTTGGCCGCTGCCTCAGGACTTTCGCCGCCATTTTCTGTCCTATGTCGAAGGTTGGACCGGCGAGCGCGTGTCCGAGGATCGTCTGATGTTCGGCGCGAATCGGCAAGGTTCGCGGCCCCCGATTTTCTGCGTGGTCAATGCCGAATATGAGTTCGCAAACATCGCTGCGGCCCTAGGACCCGAGCAACCGGTTTACGCGTTTCGTTCGCTCTACTTCGTCCCCGACTGCGACGAGGACCTGGTCCAGGTCCTGGCGCTGCGCTACGTCAAGGACCTCGAGCAAGTCTGTCCGGAGGGGCCGCTGTTTCTCCTGGCCCATTGCGATGGCTGCAAAATCGCCTTGCCGATGGCGCAGCATCTCCTGCGGCGCGACCGTCAAGTGCCTCTGCTCATCCTGCTCGAATGGGTGACGGAACCTGCGTCCTACCCCGGCGAGGTTCTGCTTCTCTACGGACGGGACAGTCCGTACAATCCCAAATTCGCCGCTTTCAATCCGGAACCCGCATGGCGGCGCATGTTCGGGAAAGTCTCCCGCGGCGAGTTCGACGGAGAGCATGACGTCTTTCTCCAAAACGCCGGATCGCTCGCCGGCGAATTGACGCAGCGCTGTGCGCAGGCTCTCGATCGAACGCGCCCATTCACCCCGCTGAAAGAATGCCCCTTCGAACTTTCCGTCGCGCAGACGCCGCGGCGCGCGCAGCCCGGCGCTCGCTTGCGCCTTGAAGTGCGGGTCAAGAATGTCGGGACGGCGCCGATTGGCGCCGAGCATGCGAACCTCCGCCTCGGCGGCTTCTGGACCCGCGACGGCGCGATTCATGGGCTCCGCTTCATAGAGGCCGCCCCCTTGCCGGCTATTGCGCCAGGAGCCGTCTCGGCCATAAGCGCCTGTGTTCATGCTCCGGAGGACAAGGGCAATTTCGAGCTCGCGCTCGATGTCTTCGAGGAGCGGGGGCACTCGTTGACAGGACTTGGCGTGGGGCCCGCTCGCGTGAAGGTCAAAGTCACCCGCAGAGCGACGCGCATGCACGATTTTTTGCGCTCCTGTTTCCGCCCGGAAAAGCAGACCGCCGCGACCGGGCTTTGACGATCGGCGCCGCTTCGAGCGGATCGCCCCACACACAACCGAATTCGCCGGCCCTGTATTGACGCCGCCGCGCTGAGGCTTGACATTGGGCGTCAAAGCGCGAAAAGCCCGCGCCCCGGGAGGCGCTTCGCGCATTCAGCCATACGGGAGGCGACCCATGGATCTTCGATTGACCGAGGAGGAACTCGCGTTTCGCGCCGAGGTGCGCGCGTTCGTGCGCGACAACCTGCCGGCCTCGATCCGCGAGAAGACGGTCGCAGGCCGGCGCCTCAGCAAGGACGACTATGTGCGCTGGACGCGCATTCTCGCCGCCAAGGGCTGGGCGGCTCCCCATTGGCCGCCAGCATGGGGCGGCACGGGCTGGAGCGCGATCGAACTCTCGATCTTTCTCGACGAGACGCAACGCGGCAATGCGCCCGAACTGGTGGCGTTCGGCGTCAGCATGGTCGGCCCGGTGATCTACACATTCGGTTCCGAGAAGCAGAAAGAGCGCTTCCTGCCGCGCATCGTCGATCTGCGCGACTGGTGGTGCCAGGGCTTCTCCGAGCCGGGAGCGGGATCGGATCTCGCGAGCCTGAGGACGACCGCCCGGCGCGACGCTGACGGCTGGATGATCTCCGGCCAGAAGACCTGGACCACCATGGCCCAATACGCCGACTGGATTTTCGTCCTCGCCCGCACCAACCCGCAGGCGAAGAAGCAGGAGGGCATTTCGTTTTTCCTCGTCGACATGAAGACGCCGGGGATCACCGTCAAGCCGATCCAGACGATCGACGGCGGCCACGAGGTCAACGAGGTCTTTCTCGACGATGTGCGCGTTCCGGCCGATGCGATCGTCGGCGAAGAGAACAAGGGCTGGGACTACGCCAAGTTCCTGCTCGCCAACGAGCGCAACGGCATCGCCCGCGTCGGGGTGTCGAAGGCGCGGCTCGATCGGGTGCGCGAGCTCGCTTCGATCCCGGTCTACGGCTCGGGGCCGAAGATCGAGGATCCATTCTTCCGCGCCAAGCTCGCCGAGGTCGAAGTGGAGCTGAAGGCGCTCGAAGTGACCCAGATGCGCGTCATTTCAAATCGCCGCACCGCCGGCAAGCCCGATCCCGCCTCCTCGGTGCTCAAGATCAAGGGCTCGGAGATCCAGCAGGCGACGACCGATCTCCTGATGGAGGTCGTCGGACCGTACGCCCTGCCCTATCGGGAGCCCGACGCCATGAGCAACGAGCCCCCCGTCGGCCCGGACTGGGCGGGACCGCTCGCGCCGACCTATTTCAATACCCGCAAGGTCTCGATCTACGGCGGATCGAACGAGATCCAGCGCAGCATCATCGCCAAAGCGATCCTGGGGCTCTGAGGCAAATGGATTTCGAGCTCAGCCCCGAACAGGAACAGTTGCGCGACAATGTCGCGCGGCTGATGCGGGAGCGGTACGGGTTCGAGGCCCGCAAGGGGTATCAGGCGAGCCCGCGGGGGTGGAGCGAGGCCCTGTGGCGCGACTACGCCGACATGGGCCTGCTCGGCGCGCCCTTCGCCGAAGCCGACGGCGGCTTTGGCGGCGGCCCGGTCGAGACGATGATCGTGATGGAGCAATTCGGCAAGGCGCTGGCGCTCGAGCCCTACCTTCAGACGGTCGTCCTCTGCGGCGCGCTTCTGAAGCACGGCGCCAGCGAGAAGCACCGGGCCGAGCTCATCGGGGCGGTCGCAGCGGGAGAAACGCGGCTAAGCTTCGCACACGCGGAAAAGCAGTCGGGGTACGACCTCCACGATGTCGGCTGTCGCGTGGTCAAAGATGGCGGCGGCGGCTTCGTGCTCAACGGCGAAAAGACGCTGGTCGGCCAGGGCGACAGCGCCGACAGGCTGATCGTCTCGGCGCGGCTCGAGGGCGCGCGGCGCGATCGTCACGGGATTGGCCTCTTCCTTGTCGACGCCGACGCGCCCGGCGTGACCCGGCGCGGCTATCCGACCCAGGACGGCCAGCGGGCGGCCGAGATCGCCTTCGCCG
>JBAUXQ010000369.1:0-2008 GCA_049584355.1 Roseiarcus sp.
CACCGACGACCACGCCATCGCGTTCAGCCCGCCAAGCCGTTTCACCGGGCCGCCGACCAGGGCGTACGTCGGAAACGACGGCGGCTTTGTCTCGACAGCCGCATCGGGCTCACAGCCAGGCGCGCAATGGCAATTCCTCAATAAGGGCCTCGCGACGGCCCTGCTCAAACGCATCGACATCGGGCGCGGAGGCCAGGACGCCAATCGCTACACCTGGGGCGGCATGCAGGATAACGGCGTCGCGGCAAGGCTCCCTGGCCTTGCCGGCGCGGAATGGAAACTTCAGTGCTGCGGCGACACCAGCGTCATCGCGGTCGACCCGAAAAATCCGAAAAATGTCATCGGCAGCAACGACGGCCAAATCTGGTGCTCGACCTCCGCTTGCAAGAACCTGTCTTCGATCGGCGACGTCGCCTTCGATCCCAGCGGCGGCGTCGCCTACGTCACGTCTGCCAATACGCTTTTCCAGAGCAAGGATAGCGGCGCGAACTTCGCCTCTATCCGGACCTTCGCGCAGCCCATCAACGCCATCGCCCAAATCAAGGGACAACCCAATCTCATGTGGCTGGGAATGGGCGACGGCACGCTGCGTACGTCTACGGATGTCATCAAGGGATCCACGGCAAAATGGAGCAGCGTCACGGTGACGGGCGCGCCGTCCGGCCGGGGCGTGGCGGGACTTGCAATCGATCCAGCCGACCCTTCAGCCGTCGTGGTCGTCTATGGAGGACTCTCTTCGACCGCGCCGCCGCAGAACGCCTATCGCACCGCGGACGGCGGCAAGACTTGGTCGAACATCGGCGGCGCGGGGATCACCAGTCTGCCTGGCCTCCCTCTGTTCTCGGTCGTGATCCTCCCGACGACGACGCCTTCGACGATCATCGTCGGCAGCTACAACAGCGTGCTGCAATCGTCGAACAACGGCCAGAGCTGGCAGGTTCTCGGAACAGGATTTCCGACTGCGGAGGCCACAAGCCTAGCTCTCGACTATTCGTCCGACGGGTTCGTGCTGCGCGCATCCACATTCGGGCGAAGCGCCTGGGAGCTTGGTCCTCCCCCGCCGCCCCCCACGATTGTGCCGCACACGGAGCCAAGCTGCGGGCCGGGCGAAACCTTTTGCACGAAATTCAGCCCGCCGCGCTGCGTGCCGCACGACGCCTGCTTGCTCCAGGCACCTAGCCCTGGAGGTTGACGAGACGGCGGCGGGTAGCAAAAACCTCATCAGCTAGCTGGCGAACGGTTTTGCCTTCACCCCGAATGACAGCGAGTTCGTCTCGTCGCCGGTTCGCCATCGCAGGCCCGTCGTCGCCGCAGGCAGGAGGCGACGCGCGGCCCAGACCCCCTCAGTGCGCGCGGCCGATCGCGAATTCCACCGCGTCGCGCAGCGCGTGCTTCCACGGCGAGGGGGCGAACAGCTCGAGCGCGTCGCGCGCCATCGCGCCATAATGGCGGGCGCGTTCTATCGTGTCTTCGAGCGCGCGGTGCTTCTTCATCGTCGCCAGCGCGATTTCGAGATCGCCGTCGACAACCTCGCCCTTCTCGAGCGTTCGGCGCCAGAACTCGCGTTCCTGCGCCACCCCGCGCCGGAACGACAGCACCACCGGCAGGGTGATCTTGCCTTCGCGAAAGTCGTCGCCGACATTCTTGCCAAGCTTGGCCGACGAGCCGCCGTAATCGAGCGCGTCGTCGATGAGCTGGAAGGCGATGCCGAGATTGGCGCCGTAGCCCCGGCAGGCGGCGATTTCCGCTTTTGCCCGGCCGGCGAGAGTGGGCCCGACCTCGCAAGCTGCGGCGAACAACGCCGCGGTCTTCGCGCGAATGACAGCCAGATAGGCGTCCTCGGTCGTCTCGGTGTCCTTGGCGGCGGAGAGCTGCATCACCTCGCCCTCGGCGATCACCACGGCGGCGCCGGACAGCACGTCGAGGCAGGGCAGCGAGCCGACTTCGACCATCATCCTGAAGGCCTGCCCCAGCAAGAAATCGCCGACCAGCACGCTCGCCTCGTTGC
>JBAUXQ010000370.1:0-2505 GCA_049584355.1 Roseiarcus sp.
TGGCTGACCTTTACCGGGAGGGAGTTGAACCCTCTGGATCGCGATGAAAGGTTTCAGAACTTCATGTTCGTTCTCCTTTCCTGAGCTTTCCTGTCGCAAGGGTCGTCTATTGCAAGGCGCCGTTCGCCGGACCGAAGCAAGTGCTGCGCTATCTTTCCCGTTACACCCACCGTGTCGCCATCTCGAACCGCCGCCTCATCGCAGCCGACAACGCCGGCGTCGCGTTCCGCTGGAAAGACTATCGCATCGACTGGCCGGGCCGCTGGAAGACGATGCGGCTTCACCCGAACGAGTTCATCCGGCGCTTTCTCCTGCACGTGCTGCCCAGGGGCTTCCACCGCATCCGCCACTATGGGCTCTTCGCCAACGCCAACCGCGCCGAGAACATCGCAACAGCCCGCGCACTGCTCGGCGCCGACCCGCCTGCCGCCGACCCGCAACGGCAGCCGGATATCACACCGGACGCGCCGCGTGTGCTGCGCTGCCCATGCCCGCACTGCGGCGTCCGCATGATCGTCATCGAGGTCTTCGCGCGCGGCTCCGCGCCAAGGTGGCGGCCGACCCCAAGCACGATCGACACATCATGAGCCAGACCGCCCGTGAGCGCCGCTTTCCCGTTCCGTTGCGCTGGCCCCATGCTGGCGGCGATCTCTCTCGGCGCAATCACCCCAATCAACGAGCCGACCGCCCGTTGATACGCTCCACGCCACCACCGCGATCCCTGGTGCGCGCTTCCAAGCCCCGCTCCACACCCTATCCAGATCGCCTGGCGCCAGCTCCGCGCCCGCCACCATAACCGGCGTGAAAATCAAATCCCCATAGTGCTGGCCCCCGCCCGCCGCCCAAACCTCCCCGCGACTTCGTGCCTTGGCGCTTTTTGGACGCCGGCCGCCGGAGCGCGCGGCACCGCTCGTGACGCCGGCGTCCAAAAACCTGCACAATAACGGACATTCGCTCGACTGCACGTGGGCGGGGACGTGGCGCTCGTCGGTTCGGAAATCTGCGGAGAGATTACCCCAATAAATTCTTGATTTCCTCTGCCAACTCCTCCTGCCGATACGGCTTTCCAATTCGCGGCAGGCCGACTCCCGAGTGGGCTGGCAATTCCGCATAGCCGGTGGCTAGCAAAATCGGAAGCTCCGGCCTGACCTCTCTGGCTGCAATGGCGAGTTGGGCCCCATTCATCCGCGGCATTGCATAATCCGTTATCAACAGGTCGATTGCTCTATTGTCTTTAATGACCTCCAAAGCACGGGGTCCAGAATTTGCTTCGATCGCCTGGAAGCCAAGATCTTCCAGCATGTCGACGGTGCTCATCGCAATCAAAGCATCATCGTCTACAACGAGCACCGTGATTCCCTTCGCTGGTGCGCGAGCCGCCTCATCCGGCTTCGGAGTGTTTTCCTCGGGAGCGAGATTGGTTGCGGGCAGCCAGAGTTCGGCGCTCGTTCCCTGTCCCGGTGCGCTTTCCAGCCGCAGCGTCCCGCTGAGCTGTACCGCCAAACCCTGGACCATCGAAAGACCAAGGCCGGTTCCTTTACCGACTTCCTTAGTTGTGAAAAATGGGTCCGTGGCCTTACGTAGGGTCTCGGCATCCATGCCCTGACCCGTGTCGGCAACGACCAAACGCACGTACTGCCCCTCTGGAATTTCGCTTTGTGAGCTATTTTCCACCTGTTCGGCCTTGATCCTCAATGTTCCGCCATTGGGCATGGCGTCGCGCGCGTTGAGGACGAGGTTGAGCACGGCCAGCTCAATTTGATTTGCATCCACAAGCGCGAATGGCAGCGCATGCGGCAGATCGATGCGCAGTTCAATCTGAGTACCAACCGAGCGCTCGATGAGATCGGTCATTCCCCCGACCAAGTGTATTAGATTTGTGGGTTCGATGTTAAGATCCTGTTGGCGGGCGAACGCCAGTAGGCGCTGCGTAACTGCGGCTCCGCGTTTTGCTCCCTGCAAAGCCCCGCTGATTAGACGAGCAGTTTTCGGATCGTCAGGTATATTTTTGCGCAACAGTTCGAGATTGCTGAGCACCGCCATGAGCAGGTTGTTGAAGTCGTGCGCGACCCCGCCAGTGAGCTGGCCGATCGCCTCCATTTTTTGGGCTTGGCGAAGCCGCTCTTCTGCTCGCTCTCTATGTTCAATCTCGGAGAGAAAGGCGGCGTGCGCGGCGCGCAGCTCGGCTGTGCGCTCTGTCACACGCTGCTCCAGCGTCTCGTTGAGATGCCTAAGCGCTTCCTCGTTAACCTTGCGCTCTGTGATATCGGAGGAGAGGCCGACCAGTCGCGGTTTTTGATTAGCCCTATCGCGAACGAGGCGCGCTCGAATCTCGGCCCAATGCATGCTTCCATCCGGCCTAACAATTCGGTATTCGGCCTCATAATCCTTACCCGTTTCGATGGTTGCGATTATCCCTTCCCGCAGCCGCGCTCTGTCATCCGGATGAGTGTTTTGCAGCAGATCTTCGTAGGCGAAAGGTCGATCAGTTGGTTGGCCGAAGAG
>JBAUXQ010000371.1:0-1925 GCA_049584355.1 Roseiarcus sp.
CCGGTGGCGGACTGCGGCCCGCTGCCGCTCGGGGTGCAGATCATCGCCGCGCCGTGGCGGGAGGACCTGGTCCTCCGGACAGCCGCGGCCGCCGAGGCGCTCGGCGCGGTCGCATCGCCTTCTCCCGTTTGAACCGAGGTTCCTGGCCGATGATCGAAATCAACATTCCCGAAGTGGTCGCTGAAGTGGAGAAGGCGTTCGCGCGCTACGAGCGCGCGCTGGTCTCGAACGACATTGCCGAACTTGACGCGCTGTTCTGGAAGAGCCCGAACACCTTGCGCTACGGGGTCACCGAGAACCTCTACGGCTATGACGAGATCGCCGCCTTTCGCGGCCGCCGCCCGGCGATCAACCTGGCCCGCGATCTGCTCAAGACGGTGATCACCACCTACGGGCGGGACTTCGCCACCGCCAACGCCGAGTTCAAGCGCATCGGCGCGACGAAGACGGGAAGGCAGAGCCAGGTCTGGCTGAGGACCGAAGCTGGCTGGCGCTGCGTCGCCGCCCATGTCAGCCTGTTGCAGGAGCCTTAAGCCTGGCGCCCCGCCGCTACCGCCGATCGGCCCTCAGGCGCTCGAAGATTTCGCGGCCGTCAGGGTCGAGGATTCTGAGGCCGATCGCGCGCGGCGGCCAGTCGGCATCGACGGCGGCGCGGATCGCGGCGGAGGCGTCGGCGGCCTGAATCTCGGTTTCGGCAACAATTGACGGGCCGCGATCGTCAGCGACGGCAAAGAATTGAAGCCGGAACCGCTGGGGTCTGGCGGCGAGAATGCGTTCCAGCTCGTCCAAGGGATCAATCTCGGAAGACGGCTTGGGCGATCGAGCGCGCCCGGACGTGGCGCCGGCCTCCGCTCGACCGGTCCCGAGCGGCGCCATCGGCCGGCGAAGATGCGAATACGATCGCCTTCCACGATGGGACATCGTATGATCCCTCGCAACGCCGCAGTTGACCGTCACAACGCGGCCCCGGCTCTCCCGATTGCGCCACAACCCAATCCGACCGTGTTGGGGCAGTCTCGACCGGTTCTGTTTGAAAAGGCAATCAGCTCAAGAGTCAACCTCCACAACCGCCGAGTTCAAAACTGGCTTAATCGGTTCTTGCCGCAAAAATCTGGAGATGCGTCGCGCTTAGCCGATGCTCCTCTGCGCCAGACGCGGCGCGCGGCGGCGGCCGGCGACGCCGAGGCCCGCGAAGCCCAATCCCAGCATGGCCCAGGTGGACAGTTCCGGCACGGCGGCTACGGTGAGGGTTCCGCTCTCCTCGATCGGGTAATTGTAGGAACTGGCCGATTCCCAGAGCGAGTAGTCGCCGGGGGAATTTCCCCATAGGTTCCAGTAGCCGCCCGGATTCTGGGCGGTGGCGAACAGCACCCCGTAGATGTCGAAGGTCATGCCCGAAGGATAATACACGTTGTTGTAGATGAACGAGCCGTCAGGGCTATAGGCCGGGCCGGAAAAGTCAGGATTGGGAGTGACCGAGCCGATGGTCTCATCGACCAGGCCGGAAATCTCGCCCGCAATTGCTATCACTTCGTCGGCGCCGTTGACCGTAATCTCGCCTGTCGCCGTAAGCTCCGAATCAAACGACTCGAAGGTGAATCTGTACACGGTCGCGTTCGCGGGTGAAGCGGTTAACAGCATCGCGGTCACTAGCGAGGCAATCATGGTTGTCAGAATCTTATGCATCATGCATCTCCTGTCCCGATCGCCGGTCGTATTCTCGTATTGATTGGCGTCGAGACTGCAAACACCAGCCATTGCTTGGCTCCACTTTTATTAAATACGCCAGAAGTGCTCTCATGCAAGCTGAGGTTGTAGCCCAGGGGAATCGCATTTGGAATTCGGCGGCGACATTGGCTGGGTTTTGCGTTTCGGGTGAGATGGATTCTACCGGGTCGCGGATGATTCGCGGCGCGGGAGAATGT
>JBAUXQ010000372.1:0-3375 GCA_049584355.1 Roseiarcus sp.
GCGTCGAGCCGGAAATGCTTGGCGTAGCCCATGACCATGGCGAGATAATCGTCCTGGCTGCAATGGTGGAAGCCGAGCCAGAGGCCGAACCGGTCGGAGAGCGACACCTTCTCCTCGACCGCCTCGCCCGGATTGATGGCGCTCGAGCGCTCGTTCTCCATCATTTCGCGCGGCATCATGTGCCGGCGGTTGGAGGTCGCATAGAAGAGGACGTTCGGGGGGCGCCCCTCGACCCCGCCCTCGAGCGCCGCCTTGAGCGATTTATAGGACGCATCGCCGGCGTCGAACGAGAGGTCGTCGCAGAAGACGATAAAGCGGTAAGGCGCCTCGCGCAGCGCGCTCATCAGCGCCGGCAGGCCCTCGATGTCCTCGCGGTGGATCTCGACCAGCTTGAGACGCCCCGCGACGTCCTTCTCGCGGTTGATGGCCGCATGCGCCGCCTTGACCAGCGACGACTTGCCCATGCCGCGCGCGCCCCACAGCAGCGCATTATTGGCGGGCAGGGCGCGCGCGAACCGGCGGGTGTTTTCGACCAGGAGGTCGCGCACCCGGTCGACGCCGCGCAAGAGCGAGATGTCGATCCGGTTGACCCGCAGGACTGGGGCGAGCGCGCCGCTGTCGGCGCGCCAGATGAAGGCTTCCGCTGCGTCGAAATCGGGCGCGGGCGTAGGGGAGGGCGCGAGGCGCTCGAGCGCAATGGCGATACGGGCGAGGAGGTCAGCTTGGCTTTGCAGCGGCGGCAAGGCGCGGGATTCTCCTTGAGAGTCGAGCAGCCTTTGCCACACTGGCCAGTGAAGCTCCAGCCTCGATATAATTTCAAACACGATGACGTGATCGGCTTCGCGCTGCACAAAAGGGATTGACACCAACGAAACTTTGACGGAGATTTACGTAGCGGCGTTAGTGTGGGTGTCCCGGGCGGGCAGGCGGTTGCGCGGGACCTTTCGTCGTCAAGGAGGGTTTCTGCCATGAAAAATTGGTTAGTGACTTGCACCGCGCTCGCGGCCTTTTCGGTTCCCTTTGTGGCAGGCGGCGCCAGCGCGGATACGGTCGTCTACAACGGCGGCAGTCCGGATCTCGGCGGGACGTATTACGCGGACTCGGCCGACGGTGCGTCTGTCTATATAAGTTTCGTTCTGCCGTCCGGCGTAACCTCCATCAACGACGCGGAGTGGTGGGGCGGATGCTACAACTCGGACAGCTCGGGGTCCTGCGGCTCGTCTCCCAGCTTCACGATTTCCGTCCTTTCCAGCACCGATTCAGGACCCGGTACAGTAATCGCAACCTATGACGTCGGTGGCGCGGACCAGACGGCCACGGGAAATTTGATAGCCGGGCCGCCGACTTATGCCGAATACGTCTATAACGCAGACTTTCCCGCGATTTCACTGACCCCCGGAACCACGTACTACTTTGAGATCACAGGGACTACCGGAGCAACCGAAACTGGAGAATTCGGCGTCGAGACAACGTCAACCGCGCCGGCGGGAACCCTAGCCTACCAGTCCTTTGGTGGTACGCCGGAAGTGATCGATGCCGAATTGGCTCTCCAACTCACCACAGTTCCTGAACCCTCGACCTGGGCGATGATGGCGCTAGGGTTCGCCGGCATTGGCTTGCTTGCCTACCGGAAGCGCGCGACGCTCGCCGCCGCCTGACCTCAAGGGCCCACTGCAAGTTCGAGAAAAGCCGCCTTCGGGGCGGCTTTTTTCTTGCGCCCTTGTCGGCCGCTACGGCGAACGCGCCGCGTCGACGACGCGCCGCACCGCCTCGACCACCGCCTCCGGGCGGTCGATCTGGATGTAGTGGCGGGCGCCGGGAACGATTGTATTGACCCCCCGGGTCGAAAGCGCCGCGATCCTGTCATGGCCGGCTCGCCATGCCGCCTCGACCTTCGACCGATAGGCCGGAGGGACGCCCGGCGCGCCTTCCTCGACGCCGCGCGAAAGGACCACCAGCGGCTTATCGCCGAAGGAAGGATGGACCTGGTCGAGCTCGCGGGTGTTGACGTCTGGCTCATCCCCCTCAGGCGTGAAGCTGGCGAGCTCCGACTGCTGCGCCTCCCACACACGCGGAAGCGTCCGCAGATGGGCGTCGACCCGGCGAAGGACGTCGTCGAGCGAGTCCGGATTGCCGCTGACGTTGACGCAGGTCCGCGCCTCATCCGTCGTGGGCGAATCGAGTGCGCCCTGGCGGGCGAGCGCCAGGCAGGCGGCGTCGAAGGCGAGGCTCCGACGGAACGCGTTGGCGATCGCGTCGCGCTTGTCGGGAGGCAGGGGCGCCTGCAGCGCGGCGACTTCGCCCGCGAACGCGGGCTCAACCAGCACGGCCCCGGCGACGTCTTCGGGATAGGTCGCCACGTAAAGAAGGCCAATAGCGCCGGCAAGCGAATGACCGACGTAAACGAACGGCGTCGCTATGGGCGCGGCCTCTACGAGCCTGTGCAGGTCGTCGACGATGTTGCGTAGGTCGGACGAGCGACGGGCGGCGTCGCTAAAGCCGAGCCCAGCGCGATCGTAGGCGCAGACGCGCGTCCATTTGCCGATCTCTTCCTGCACATGTCGCCAGGTCGCCATCGAATTGCCGGAGCCGGCGTCGAGAACGACGGTCGGATTGCCCGAGCCGATACAATAGAGGTTGAGACGCCGGGCGCCGTCCACCGCGACCAGGCGCTGCGGCGCGGCATAGACGGCGCTCGGGGTGGTGCTCCCGGCGGAAACCCCGGACGCCGCGACGGTGAGCGCTAACCCTAGCGCCAGGGTCGGCGCCTGTCTCAAGACCAGCTGTAGGCGAACATCCCCATGACAACGAGGATGATCACGGCCGCGATGACGTAGTGCTTCGCCTCCCACTCGTGCAGGGTGAGGACGCGTTGATGGAGGGGACGCCGTTCAGCCATGACTCCGCCTAGCATGAACTCGTCCGCCCGCAAATCGTGACGGCTCTGCACCCTGTCAAAACGCTCGGCGCGGTGCTATATGTCAAACATCCGCCGGGCCTTGAACCCGGTCGATGGAGATTCGAGATGGCGTCCCGACTGTTACGGCGACAGGTGATGACTTTGACCGACGCTGCGGCGGCGCGCGTGCGCGAGCTGACTGAGGCTGCGGGCAAGCCGGTCGCGGGGCTGCGGGTGGGCATCAAAAACGGCGGGTGCGCCGGCATGTCCTATACGATGGAGCTCGCCGAGAGCGCGGCCCCCACCGACGAGGTCGTCGAGGACAAGGGCGTCAGGCTGCTCATCGACCCGAAGGCGGTGCTGTTCCTGCTCGGCTCGCAGATGGACTTCAAGGTGGATCGCCTCTCGGCGACCTTCGCCTTCTCCAATCCCAACGAGACTTCGGCCTGCGGCTGCGGCGAAAGCGTCGCGATCAC
>JBAUXQ010000373.1:0-2633 GCA_049584355.1 Roseiarcus sp.
GGGCCGCAGGGCGCGGCGAGGCGGCGCCCGCCCGTCGCCCAAGGACGGCCCCGGCGACGAGGACGTGACCGCGCTCTGAGCGCGCGAAAACGATCCTGCGGAGCTAGGCGCTGACCATCCATCCCGAAATCCTCTGGGCGCTCGCCGCCTTTGCGTTCGTCGCCTCGATCACGCCCGGACCGAACAACCTGATGTTGATGACCTCCGGGGTGAAATATGGATTCGGCCGCACCCTGCCCCATCTCGCCGGCGTGGTCCTCGGCTTCGCGCTGATGATCGCCGTCGTCGGGCTTGGGCTCGACGTCCTCTTCGAGCGCTTTCCGCAAATCCTGCCCGTCATGCGGGTCGCCGGCGCGCTCTACATGGTCTGGCTGGCGCTCAAGATCGCGCTCGCCAAGCCGATCGGCAAAGTTGCGTCCGGCGGGCGGCCGATCGGCTTCTTCGCCGCCGCCGGCTTTCAATGGGTCAATCCGAAGGCCTGGATAATGGTGTTGAGCGCGCTCGCGACTTACGGCGGCGTCCTCGACGATTATACGAGCAGCGTTCTCCTCATCGCCGCGCTCAGTGGCTTGATTACAGTCCCCTGTAGCGGCGCCTGGACGCTGTTCGGCGCCTCGCTCAGCCGCCTGCTCACCGATCCGCGCGTCACCCGACCATTCAACTGGACCATGGCGGCGCTGCTGGTCGCCTCGATCGCGCCGGTCATTTTCGAGTAGGACCGGACCGGCTGGCGCTTGGAGCCAACCCGGCGATTGCGGCGAAATCGGGAAACCATGCGCTTCCTGCGTGGCTTCCGGGCAGCGCCGGCGCCACAATTCCCGACTGCGGAACAGGGACGGTTTTGCCCTGGAACAGGGAGAATTGATTGCCGTAACAGGGAGCGCGGCGCCGGTTGACACAATCTTGCCTGAAACCGCGCCCTGGCCGAAGAGCCCATGTTCGGGCCGCATGGCTCCGATGCGGGGAAGACCATCCGTTCTTCGAGCGCGCCTGGCCTGCCTTCCTATTCCGGTCAGAACGATCGAGCTCCAGGCTGAGACCGAACGAGTCTCGTTGGAGATGGCTCACCGCGTGCTCGTTTCGATGGACGCGGCTAAGCTAACGGCTTTCGACGCTAGGATCTTTATGAAAGAGCGAGGCGACTGAAGATGGCCTAGCGGTAGCTCGTGCAACATAAGGACGTTATGTTACATTGTTGTGAGTATCGACGGGCCCCGTATCGCGGCTTTGGCGCAGTTCCTCCTTTAGTTGTCCCACCTCCCGTTCCAAGCGTTCGATGCGATCGAGAGTGTGGTCAACGCTGGTGTATTCCATCGCTTGCAACCAGGCGAAGACGACCGCGAGCGCGCGATGAAGTTTCCCCTGCTCTGGGACCAGATGGTTCGCTGTGTCTGTCATTGACTTCTCAGATTAAATTTCAATGCATTTCGCGTGCTGCCTTCAGAGTTGCGACATACCCCCGTCCACCGGTAGTTCGGCGCCGGTCGTGAAGGTCGCGTCGAACGCGAGGAAGAGGACGGCCTTGGCGACTTCCTCCGACGTCCCGAAGCGCTTCATCGGGGTCATACCGATCATCTTTTCCCTAAGCTGGGCGACCGCGTCTTTATCGGGAAACATTTTGCCGATGATCGGCGTGTCGGTGGGGCCGGGCGTCACCGCGTTGACGCGAATCTGCCGAGGAAGCAACTCGGCGGCGAGCGTCCGAGCGAAGGATCGCAGCGCAGCCTTGGCGGCTCCATATGCGGCGTTGCCGGGCATTCCCTTGACGTTGGCGATCGAAGTCGTGAGGACGACAGCGCCTCCCCGGTTTATTAACGGCGTGAGCTTCTGGACCGCGAAAAGCGGCCCTTTGGCGTTCAAGTTGAACATCTCGTCGTAGATGGCCTCGGTCATGCTCTCAAGAGGCGATGGGGTGCTGAACCCGGCGTTGACGAAGAGCAGGTCGAAGGTGTCGAACTCGGCCTTCACCCGAGAGGCGAGCGCGTCGATGTCCGTCAACGAGCGCGCGTCGCTCGAAACCACGATGGCGTCATTCCCAAGCTCTTGCTCCGCCGAATCCAGGCCGGCCTGCGAGTGGCCGGTCACCAGAACGCGCGCGCCCCCGTCGAGGAGCATCTTCGCCGTCGCGAGCCCCATGCCGCTCGTGCCGCCGATAATCACTGCTTTTTCATCTTGGTATCGTTCCATGCGTACTCTCCTTGCGACGCCAGGGGCGTCTGGTTATTTTTGAACTGTTTTGTATGATAATGAGGTGCAGAGACGGCAGTCAAGAGACTTTTGAACTATTTATTTCAAAATGCCTTCGGCCCTCTGTGGGCGCAAGGATGCCGGGTTGGACAAGTCGACGCCGGAGACCTTGACGACGGCCTGCCACGCGGCTTCTTGGCTGGCGCGATCGTGGAGATGTGGGTGTCGCTGCGCCTCAATTGGGCCTGAGAACTTCCCTTGAGCCGAGGCGAAGAATTGCCCTGAGACGTCGGTTCCGAACTCCGACGCCTGGAGGTAGCGACGGGCCGCGGTCTCCGGCGTCTGATTCATGCCGGGAATGAGGTTCACGATTGGGATAAACAGATACTTCAACAGCGGGCCAGCGTTTCGCACCACCTTGGTGTCGGTCGCCCCACCGGGCGAGA
>JBAUXQ010000374.1:0-6474 GCA_049584355.1 Roseiarcus sp.
CGGCCAGATCGCCGGCCCGCGGGTCGTCGAGCATATGGTCGACGCCGTCTTCTCCTTCGAGGGCGACGGCGCGCACGCCTTCCGCCTGCTGCGGGCGGCCAAGAACCGGTTCGGCGCGACCGACGAAGTCGGCGTTTTTGAGATGACCGGCGGCGGCCTCGACGAAGTGCCGAACCCGTCGGCGCTCTTCCTGGCGGATCGCGATGGCGGCGCCAATCCGGGCGCCGCGGTGTTCGCTGGCGTCGAGGGGGCGCGGCCGCTCCTGGTCGAGATCCAGGCCCTTGTGGCGCCGACGACGCTCGGCACGCCGCGCCGCGCGGTGGTCGGCTGGGAGCCGAGCCGGCTGGCGATGGTGCTCGCGGTCCTCGAGGCCCACGGAGGGATGAAGCTCGGGCAATATGACGTCTATCTCAATGTCGCCGGGGGCTTGCGGATCATGGAGCCTGCGGCTGACCTTGCCGCGGCTGCGGCGCTGATATCCTCGCTTACCGGAGCGAGCCTGCCCCGGGATGCGGTCTATTTCGGCGAGATTGCGCTGTCGGGCTCGGTGCGCGCGGTGGCGCATCCCGGCTTGCGCCTCAAGGAGGCCGCCAAGCTCGGATTTGCGAAGGCGTTCGCGCCGCCCTTACCGCGCGCCGACGGCGAAGGCGCCAATATCGCCGTCCAGCCGATCGGTACGGTGGCGACGCTGGTTGCGCTGATCGCTTCGAGCGCCGTCGAGACGAGGACGGCGCGCGCCGGCGCCCCGGCTCGCAGTGGGGTGACGAACTGAGGCGGCTTGGCTATAAGGCGCTCGCGCCGGCCGCCGGACGGCGCACAGGACGTTGAACCGTCCCGACGAGGTTCGCTCGAAAAATGCCCTCTTATCTCGATCTCGCGGTTCTCGGCATCGTTCTCGTCTCGGCGCTTTTGTCGATGATGCGCGGGTTCAGCCGCGAGGTTCTGGCCATCGCGTCCTGGGCGGCGGCGGCGGCGGCCGCTTATTACTTCTACCCTCTCGTCGTCCCCTATCTCACTCCCTATATCCATAAGGAGGTCATCGCCCAGGCGGCTGCGGCGGCGATCGTGTTCTTCCTAACGTTGATCATCGTTTCGCTGTTTACGGTTCGTCTCTCGGACGCAATCCTCGACAGCAAGATCGGCGCCCTGGATCGGACGCTCGGGTTCGTGTTCGGCGTTGCGAGAGGGTTCCTTCTCGCCGTCGTCGCCTTCGCCATCTTCAACTGGCTGGTTTCGGAGAAGCAGCAGCCGGAATGGGTCAAAAACGCCAGGACACGGCCGATCCTCACCGAGACGGCCGATCGGATCGTCGCCTTGCTGCCGGAGGACGCGGCGGCGACCATCGACGGCTGGATCAAGTCGCGCGCGAGCGCGGCCACGAACGAGCTGGCGCCGCCGCCGGCGGACGATTCGGCCGCGTCAAACTCCAGGACGACCGGCGATCAGCCGGCCCCGGCCCCGGCTCCCGCGGCGCCGAAGAAGGATTCGACCGTAGGCGGGAACGGTTCGGCGACGGACAAGCAGAAGCTCGACGCCTTGATCAACAAGAACGTTCCGCCTCCGGCGCCGTTCGCGCCGGCTCCGAAGCAGTGATGGGCGAGGCTTCGGCGATCGCCTCGAACGCGCCGAACGAGGCCGGCCTCGACCTCGCCGAGGACCGCTTGCGTGAGCATTGCGGCGTGTTCGGCATCTTCAATCATCCCGACGCGGCGGCGATTGTCGCGCTTGGGCTGCACGCGCTGCAGCATCGCGGCCAGGAAGCGGCGGGCATCGTCGCCTACGATGGCGTGCGGTTCCACTCCGAGCGCCGCCAGGGGCTGGTCGGCGATCATTTCTCCAACGCCGCGACCATCGACCGCCTTCCGGGGCGCGCCGCGATCGGCCATGTGCGCTATTCGACGACCGGCGAGACCATCCTGCGCAACGTCCAGCCGCTGTTTGCCGAACTCGAGGCCGGCGGCCTCGCGGTCGCCCACAACGGCAATCTGACCAACGGACTGACGCTGAGGCGGGAGCTCATTCGCGGCGGCGCAATCTGCCAGTCGACGAGCGACACCGAAGTCGTGCTGCTGCTTGCTGCGCGATCGCGCCGGTCCAGGATCGTCGACCGTTTCGTCGAGGCGCTGGCGGAGATCGAGGGCGCCTACGCGCTGGTGGCCCTGACCAACAAGAAGCTGATCGGCGCCCGCGATCCGCTCGGCATCCGCCCGCTCGTGCTCGGCGAGCTCGACGGCAGCCCGATCCTGTGTTCCGAGACCTGCGCCCTCGACATCATCGGGGCGAAATACGTCCGCGACATTGAGAACGGCGAAGTCGTGGTCGTCGACAGCGAGGGCGTGAAGAGCTTCTTCCCTCTGCCAAGGCTGCCGGCGCGGCCCTGCATTTTCGAATATATCTATTTCGCCCGGCCGGACTCGATCGTCGGCGGCCGATCCGTCTACGATGCCCGCAAGGCGATGGGAGCGGAGCTGGCGCGGGAAGCGCCGGCCGAAGCCGACGTCGTCGTGCCGGTCCCCGATTCCGGCGTTCCGGCGGCGATCGGTTATGCCCGCGCCTGCGGCCTGCCGTTCGAGCTCGGCATCATCCGCAACCACTATGTCGGGCGCACGTTCATTCAGCCGACCCAGTCGATTCGCGAGCTTGGGGTCAGGATGAAGCACAACGCCAATCGCGCGGTGGTCGAGGGCAAGCGGATCGTGCTGATCGATGATTCGATCGTGCGCGGCACGACCAGCGTCAAGATCATGCAGATGATGCGGGAAGCAGGCGCGCGCGAAGTCCACTTCCGCATCTCTTCGCCGCCGATCGCCTATCCGGACTTTTACGGCATCGACACGCCTGAGCGCGACATGCTGCTCGCCGCGCGCATGGACCTCGAGGAGATGCGGCGATTCGTCGGCGCCGACTCTCTCGCGTTCCTCTCGGTCGACGGCATCTATCGCGCGATGGGCTATCCCGGCCGCGACGCAAGGCAGCCGCAGTTCACCGACCATTGCTTTACCGGCGACTATCCGACCCGCCTGGTCGATCAGCTCGGCGAGCCGGGCCGCCAGCAATTGTCGCTTCTGGCGGAAGCGAGCTGATTCTCCGCCGCGCGACTTCCAGCTACAGTAATGTCGTCTGCGTCGCAGCAAGCCCGTCATTGCGAGCCGAAGGCGAAGCAATCCATCCAACGACCCTAGGCGAGACTTCCGTACAGATCGCGCCACACGGGGTTCACCGATTCGATCAGTGCGATCTTTTTCGTGCGAGAACCGGCCTTGATTTGCTTCTCGCGGGCGATGGCCTCACCCATCCGTTCGTAAGGTTCGTAGAAAACCAGACGGTTGCAGCCGTACCGGCTTGCGAATCCAGGAGTGCTTCCCTCCCGATGTTCGAAAGCGCGTCCAGCCAAATTCGATGTCACTCCGGTGTAGAGCGTACCGCGTTTGCGATTCGCGAGGATGTATACGCATGGCTCGCGCGGCGATGGGGCTACTCCTCACAAGTAACGTGACGTCGAGGGCGCCAAGCCAATCCAATACCGAACCGATCGGGGATGGATTGCTTTGTCGCTAACGCTCCTCGCAATGACGGCGAAGGTCAATCGGCCATTCGCTACTGGAAGAGCTTCAGCGCGTTGACCAGAGTGCCGTAGACGCCCCACAAAAGCGGGATGCCGACGAAGCCCCAGGCCAGCACGAGCTCGAGGGTTGTCGTGCCGCCGCTATTGTCGTTGGTGTTCATGTCCGCTTCTCTCAAGCCACGCCGACGGCGTCGTCTACGGTCTCAAGCTCCATGTGATGCCGGTCGTCGACCGCCCGGATCAGGAAATTGGCGATGAAGCCGACGACGAGAAGCCCAGCCATGATGTACATCGTGACGTTATAGGCGTGAGCCTTCGCGACGACTAAGGCTTGCGCCAACGCCACGCCCTCAGCCTGCGCCTTCGCCACCCCGCTGTCGATCTGATATTGCCGGATGTAGTTGACGAGCACCGGGCCGAGCACTCCGGCCACTGACCACGCCGTGATGAGCCACCCGTGGATCGCGCCGACATAGCGCGTGCCGAACATATCCTTGAGGTAGGCCGGCACGGTGGCGAAGCCACCGCCGTACATGCTGATGATGATGAGGAAGGACAGAATGAAGAGCGCCAGATTGCCGGCGCCGGCAAAATAAGGCACGAGCGCATAGAGCACAATTCCAAGCACGAAGAACACGAAATAGGTGTTCTTGCGGCCGATAAGGTCGGACGTCGAGGCCCAGAAGAAGCGCCCGGCCATGTTGAAGATGCTGAGCAGCCCGACGAAGCCACCGGCGGCCGCAGCGGTGATCCGACCTGGGAACATTTCCTGGCTCATCGCCGAAGCTTGGCCGAGCACACCGATGCCGGCCGTCACGTTCATGCACAGCACGATCCAGATCAGCCAGAACTGCGGCGTCTTTAGCGCCTGATAGACATAGACGTCCCTGTTGGTGACGAGTTTCGTAGCTTGGACGGCAGGAACAAATCCTTCGGGCTTCCACCCCGGCGCCGGCACGCGCACGAGCGCTGACCCGGCCAGCATGAAGAACGCATAGACAAGTCCCAGGATCACAAAGGTCTCGGCAACCCCGACATGCTCCGGCGTGGAGAAACGGCTCATGAGCCAGACCGAAAGGGGGGAGGCGATCATCGCGCCGCCGCCGAAGCCCATGATCGCCATGCCGGTCGCCATCCCGGGCCGGTCGGGGAACCATTTTATCAGCGTCGACACCGGCGAAATATAGCCGAGTCCAAGGCCGATGCCGCCGAGCAGGCCGTAACCAAGATAGACGATCCACAGCTCATGGACTGACACGCCGAAGGCGCTGACAAGAAATCCGCCGCCGAAGCACAGCGCGGCGGTGAACATCGCGCGGCGCGGGCCGCCTTCCTCGACCCAGCGGCCGAGCACGGCGGCGGAAAAGCCGAGGAAGAAAATTGCGATCGAGAAGATCCAGCCGAGATCGGTGAGCTTCCAGTCGTCAGGCGCGGATTTGGTGATTCCGATCAGCTTCGACATCGGCAAGTTGAAGACGCTGAACGCGTAAACCTGGCCGATGCAGAGATGGATGCACAACGCCGCCGGCGGAACCATCCAACGGCTGAACCCCGGTTTGGCGACCGAATGGCTACGGTCCAAAATCGACAAAAAGCCCATATCTGCGCATCCACCCTCATTATTTACATGCCAAGATCGCCTAGACGCCGCGATTTGGCAATGCCTGCGGGACTCTTTTCCCCATTAGGTATTTTTCCCAATCCGCCGCGGTCGACGCGCGGTTCCGGCGAGTTGCCTCGCGACCTTAGTCGCTCCTTCACATTCCTGTCATGCGGGGTCGCGATAGATGACGGTACACGCGCCAAGGAGATCTCATGTCCGCCGCATTCGACGCTCGACTCGGGCCAGCCGCCGTAGCGCCGGTGAAGCCGCATCTCGATCGTCCGCTCGATATCCGGCTGGCGCTGATCCTCCTCGCCGTGCTCGCGCTTGGCCTGTTCTACATGGCCTATTCGATCCGCTCGGACCTTTCGGCGTCCGGCGGCGGACCGACGACGATATTGCCGTTCCTCCTGCTTGGCGTCGCGCTGCTGATTGCGCTCGGCTTCGAATTCGTCAACGGCTTCCACGATACCGCGAATGCCGTGGCGACCGTCATCTATACCCACGCCCTGCCGGCCCAGATCGCGGTGGTGTGGTCGGGCTGCTGGAATCTCCTTGGCGTGCTGGCCTCGACCGGCGCGGTCGCTTTCGGCATTGTTTCGCTGCTGCCGGTCGAGCTCATTCTCCAAGTCGGCTCGGCCGCCGGTTACGCGATGGTGTTCGCGCTGCTCATCGCCGCGATCATCTGGAACCTCGGCACCTGGTGGCTCGGCATTCCCGCGTCAAGCTCGCATACCCTGATCGGCTCGATCGTCGGCGTCGGCGTCGCCAATGCGCTCGTAAACGGCAAAGATGGCACCTCTGGGGTCGACTGGGATCAAGTGACGAAGGTCGGCGAGGCCCTTTTGTTCTCGCCGCTGTTCGGCTTTGCCCTCTCTGCGATCCTGCTTTTGATCATGAAGGCGGTGATCCGCGTGCCGGAGCTTTACACCGCCCCAACCACCAACAAGCCGCCGACGTTGTGGATCCGAGGTCTTCTCGTGCTCACGTGCACCCTGGTTTCATTCTTTCACGGCTCCAACGACGGCCAGAAGGGCATGGGACTCATCATGCTGATCCTGATCGGCGTCGCCCCGACGGCCTACGCGCTGAACCGCGCCCCGGCCGAGGGTCAGGCGGCCCAGTTCGTCGCTTCGGCGCAAGCCGCCTCGAAGATCGTCGAAGCCCACGGCGCGGGATATAGCATCATCGGCGATCCCCGCCCCGCGGTGACCGATTACGTCCACGCCCACCACGTCGCGGAAGGCACCAATCCGTCGCTCGCCGTCCTGGTCAAACAAGTCAGCGACTCGGTCCAGCAGTACGG